>NZ_JASOER010000043.1:0-508 GCF_030212665.1 Pauljensenia sp. UMB9872
GAGGGTGTCAGGGTTTTTGTGTGTGAGGCTCTGATCTAGAAGGAGTTTCACTGATAATGACTAAGGTGTCACCGAAGAAGAACCATGACCCGGCGAGGGTCAACGAGATCAGCGCAAAGCTGATGGAAAATCCTGAGCTTGCCAGCTTGATCAGCGAGCTGTCGGCCTCGACTGATGATGCCAGCGATTTGGTCAAGGGCTTGTTGCAGGCCTCGATTAACGCTGGTTTACAGGCAGAGATGGATGCTCATTTGGGCTATGAGCATTCTGATCGGAAAGGCAAAGCCCAGATGGACTCTGCCAGTGGGGCGAACTACCGTAATGGGTCGTATACCAAAACTGTTGGTTCTGCTTATGGCGCGGTGGAAGTAACCGTGCCCAGGGATCGTGCTGGTACGTTTCGCCCGCAGATGGTGCCTAAAGGTGCTCGCAGGCTTACTGAACTTGATGACATGATTATCTCGTTGTACGCCGGCGGGATGACACTGCGCGATATCCAACACCACCT
>NZ_JASOER010000012.1:0-77270 GCF_030212665.1 Pauljensenia sp. UMB9872
CACAAACAACCACGAACAAGCACACAAACAACCACGAACAAGCACACAAACAACCACGAACAAGCACACAAACAACCACGAACAAGCACACAAACAACCGCGAACAAGCACACAAACAACCGCGAACAAGCACACAAACACGAAAAGGCCGCCACCCCCTTTCGGGGATGGCGGCCCGCTCAGGTCAAAAGACCTCAGGCGATCATCCGGTCCAAGCGATCCGCGAACGGTCCACTTGACCGGCAGGGATCACTTGCTGATCTCGGTGACACGACCGGAACCGACCGTGCGGCCACCCTCGCGGATCGCGAAGCCCAGACCCGGCTCCATAGCGATCGGCTGGATGAGCTCGACGGTGATCTCGGTGGTGTCGCCCGGCATGACCATGTCGGTGCCCTCGGGGAGGGTGATGACGCCGGTCACGTCCGTGGTGCGGAAGTAGAACTGCGGACGGTAGTTCGAGAAGAACGGGTTGTGACGACCGCCTTCTTCCTTCTTGAGGATGTAGACCTGTCCGGTGAAGTTGGTGTGCGGGGTGATCGAGCCGGGAACGGCAACGACCTGACCGCGCTCAACCTCATCGCGCTTGGTGCCACGGAGGAGGAGACCACAGTTCTCGCCTGCCCATGCTTCGTCCATGGACTTGTGGAACATTTCGATACCGGTAACGGTGGTCTTCTGCGGGTCGCGGATACCGAGGATTTCAACCTCAGAGTTGATCGGGAGCTTGCCACGCTCAACACGACCGGTGACAACGGTGCCACGGCCGGTGATGGTGAAGACGTCTTCGATCGGCATGAGGAACGGCTTGTCCATGTCGCGCTCAGGAGTCGGCACGAAGGTGTCGACTGCCTCCATGAGCTCTTCGACCTTCGCAACCCACTGCGGATCGCCTTCGAGAGCCTTCAGCGCGGAAACCTGGATGATCGGGGCGTCACGATCGAAGTCCTGGGACTCGAGCAGGTCGCGGCACTCTTCCTCAACGAGCTCCAGCATTTCCTCATCGTCGACCATATCGGCCTTGTTGAGGGCAACCAGGATCGTCGGAACGCCAACCTGGCGAGCAAGCAGAACGTGCTCGCGGGTCTGTGCCATCGGGCCGTCGGTGGCGGCGACAACGAGGATTGCGCCGTCCATCTGAGCTGCACCGGTGATCATGTTCTTGACGTAGTCGGCGTGGCCGGGGGCGTCGACGTGTGCGTAGTGACGCGCCTCGGTCTGGTACTCGACGTGGGAAACGTTAATCGTAATGCCGCGCTCACGCTCTTCAGGAGCGTTGTCGACGTTTTCGAACGGGGTGAACTCGTTCAGTTCCGGGTACTTGTCGTGCAGAACCTTGGTGATTGCTGCGGTAAGCGTGGTCTTGCCGTGGTCAACGTGACCGATGGTACCGATGTTGACGTGCGGCTTGCTGCGCTCGAACTTGGCCTTCGCCACTTGTGTCCTCCTGGACTCGGGTAGTTTTTCTAGCCTTTGGCTAGGTGCAACTCTAACACCCAGCCGGCCGAAACCTACATGGAAATTGTTGGTATGTGAGGCGGGTCGCTACGCTCGCGCTAATTTCTTAGCGCGAGCAAGCGAAACGCGACGGATCGGGACTCACTCGCCCCGGGACTTGCCGACGATTTCGTCAGCGACGTTACGCGGAACTTCCGCGTAGGAGTCGAACTCCATCGAGTACACTGCACGACCCTGCGTCTTGGAACGCAGGTCGCCAACGTATCCGAACATTTCAGAGAGCGGAACCTGTGCCTTGACGACGCGGATACCGTGCTGCTCATCCATGGACGAAATCTGTCCACGACGGGAGTTCAGGTCGCCGATGACGTCGCCCATGTACTCCTCAGGAGTACGGACCTCAACGGCCATGATCGGCTCAAGAAGAACCGGGCTTGCCTTCTTCGCGGCTTCCTTCAAAGCCATCGAACCGGCAACCTTGAACGCCATTTCCGAAGAGTCAACTTCGTGGTACGCGCCGTCGAGGAGCGTTGCCTTGATGTCAACCATCGGGTATCCGGCGAGAACACCGGACTGCATGGCGTCTTGGATACCAGCGTTCACCGAAGGAATGTACTCGCGCGGAACGCGGCCACCAGTGACCTTGTCCTCGAACTCGTACTCTTCCTCGGAGCCTGCGGGGATAGGTTCGAGAGCGATGATGACACGCGCGAACTGGCCGGAACCACCGGTCTGCTTCTTGTGCGTGTATTCGTACTTCTCGACCTTCTTGCGAATGGTCTCGCGGTAGGCAACCATCGGAGCACCGACGTTTGCTTCAACCTTGAATTCGCGACGCATACGGTCAACGATGATGTCCAGGTGAAGCTCACCCATACCACCGATGATCGTCTGGCCAGTCTCAGCGTCGAGCTCGACCGTAAAGGTCGGGTCTTCTTCGGCGAGCTTCTGGATTGCGACGCCCATCTTTTCCTGGTCAGCCTTCGACTTCGGCTCAACCGCAACCTGGATAACAGGCTTCGGGAACGTCATCGATTCGAGAACGATCGGCTTGTCGATTGCGCAGAGCGTATCACCAGTGGTCGTGTCCTTCAGGCCGATAACCGCGTAGATGTGGCCAGCATGTGCCTGATCCACGGGGTTTTCCTTGTTGGAGTGCATCTGGAAGATCTTGCCGATGCGTTCCTTCTTGCCCTTGGTGGAGTTCAAGACCTGTGCGCCAGACTCCACCTTGCCGGAGTACACGCGGACGAAGGTGAGCTTGCCGTAGAACGGGTGAGCAGCAATCTTGAATGCAAGAGCTGCGAACGGTTCGTTCTCGTCAGGCTTACGGGACTCGGTCTCTTCTTCGGTTTCCGAACCGGGCTTGAAGCCACGGACGGACTCAACGTCCAGCGGAGACGGGAGGAAGTCAACAACCGCGTCGAGCACGGGCTGAACACCCATGTTACGAAGAGCGGTACCGCAGTAAACCGGGAATGCGCGACCAGAGATCGTCAGCAGGCGGATGCCTTCCTTAATCTGCTCGACGGTCAGCTCACCATTCTCCAGGTATGCCTCGGTCAGCTCGTCAGAGCCTTCCGCAGCAGCTTCGATCATGAGTTCACGGTATTCTTCCGCGCGTTCCTGCAGATCCTCTGGGATCGGGCCACGAACAACGAGGGAGCCGAGGGTTGCCTCGCCCTTGTCGTCTTTTGCCGGGTAGCGCAGGGACTCCATCGAGAGCAGGTCAACCTGGCCCTCGAAGTCATTCTCTGCACCGATCGGGAGCTGCATGACGATCGGGGTCGCGTGGAGGCGATCCTTAATCGTCGAAACGGAGAAGTAGAAGTCAGCGCCCATCTTGTCCATCTTGTTGATGAAGCAGATACGCGGAACCTCGTACTTGTCAGCTTGACGCCACACGGTCTCAGACTGCGGCTCAACGCCTTCCTTGCCGTCGAAGACTGCAACAGCGCCGTCGAGCACACGCAGGGAGCGCTCAACCTCAACCGTGAAGTCAACGTGGCCGGGGGTGTCGATGATGTTGATCTGGTTGCCGTTCCAGAAAGAGGTAACAGCGGCGGACGTAATCGTAATGCCGCGTTCCTTTTCCTGTTCCATCCAGTCGGTCGTCGAGGCGCCGTCATGGGTCTCGCCGATCTTGTAGTTAATGCCCGTGTAGAACAGGATGCGTTCCGTCACGGTCGTCTTGCCGGCATCGATGTGAGCCATGATGCCAATGTTTCGAACCTTGTTAAGGTCGGTAAGCACGTCTAGTGCCACGAGTGCGATCCTTCGCTCGAAGTGATTGTGAATTCGCGGGCAAAATTAAGGTTGACGAAAACCGAAGATCCCGGCCTCGTCACCCAAAATCACCAGCGGTAGTGAGCGAACGCGCGGTTCGACTCGGCCATCTTGTGCATGTCCTCACGACGCTTCACAGCGGCACCGAGACCGTTGGAAGCATCCAGGATCTCGTTCGCGAGGCGCTCGGTCATCGTCTTTTCGCGACGCTGACGCGAGTAGTCAACCAGCCAACGCAGGGCAAGGGTTGTGGCGCGCGCGGGGCGAACCTCAACCGGAACCTGGTAGGTCGCGCCACCAACACGGCGGGAGCGAACCTCAAGGGCGGGACGAATGTTGTCAAGAGCGCGCTTCAGGACCGAAACCGGTTCCTGCTCGGTGCGCTCACGCACGGTCTCCAGTGCACCGTAAACGATGCGCTCTGCAACGGTCTTCTTACCGTCGAGGAGGACGCGGTTGACGAGCTGGGTCACGACCTTCGAGCCGTAGACCGGATCGTCGACGAGGGGACGCTTAGGAGCTGGGCCCTTACGAGGCATTACTTCTTCTCCTTCTTCGCGCCGTAGCGGGAACGAGCCTGCTGGCGACCACGAACACCCTGGGTGTCGAGGGAGCCACGAACGATACGGTAGCGGACACCCGGGAGGTCCTTCACACGACCACCGCGAACGAGCACGATCGAGTGCTCCTGCAGGTTGTGGCCTTCACCGGGAATGTATGCCGTAACCTCAATGCCGGACGAAAGGCGCACACGAGCAACCTTACGGAGGGCTGAGTTCGGCTTCTTCGGGGTGGTGGTGTACACGCGGGTGCACACACCACGTCGCTGGGGCGAGCCCTTCAGCGCCGGGGTCTTCACCTTAGAGCGCTTCGAGCTACGGCCCTTGCGGACGAGCTGCTGAATGGTAGGCACTGGTTCTCCAGTTTCTTTCCGTCGGAGGCCTTTCGATTGAGCAGTCGCGAAAGGCCCTTGTCTAGTCATCCATGGCTTGACGAATCCCCTTACGGACACACGCATGTCCGTCAAGGGCCGGTGCGCCATGATAGCCACCGTTCGGCTGGCCAGAGAATGACGCCCGGAGCTCCGACGGACGGAGCCCGCTGTCAGCGAAAGCTGACGAAAGAGAACCCGTAAATTCACGGGAACCTCGTCTAGTTTACGAGGCTTGGGGTTTCTTGGTCAAAGGCATAACTCGTGAGGTGCGCCCCACTTCCCCACCGCGCTTGTTCACCACCGCCCGCCTCACCCGCCGCGCTCGTTCACCAACAACAACTCCTCGCTTAGGGCACCGCACCTCCTTTCCAAACGCTGGCGGACATGAACGCCTAGGAGCGCTTTGCTTCAACAAGCGCGCCAAAGTCGCAAAACTAGGCGCTTCCCTCCCCGTATTGAGTCCCGCAACGGTGAACAAGCGCGGTAGTTTTCCACAGTTTTCACACACCCCGACTTATCAACATTTCCCTCTAGGGAGCCTCGAACATTCCTTCTCCATCGCGGAAGCTAGACACCTACTTCCACCTTTCACCCCACAATCGAGGTCCCCATGCACCGTTTCCAGGCGCCTCGCATCCGCGACGTCCGCAAGGCCATGACATTCACCCGCCCACACCGCGCTTCGCGCGACGAACTCATGTACAACGTCGAAATACGAAGAGGCGCTTTCCTGAGCGTCACCTACCTCTCGACACTTCCTCAGCATTGGCAACGTGAACAGGCCGTCCAGCTTGCTCGCATTATCGCTGTTCAGCACACTCATCCGCGATGCGTTCCAACGGGTATATCAGCAGCGTACTTGCACGGTGCCCGCGCGTTTGATTACCCCGGCGACGTCCATATGGCTTCCCTGTCGAACTCAACGCGTTCTGCAAAGGTGTTACCAGCGGTTACCCTCGGCGAAGAGGTACTAGCCAGTCGCGCCACAATCGTATTTCACCGGATGCTCCCTATCGCCAATCACGCGTGCAGGATTGATGGAGTGCGGAGTTTGACCTTGCATGACGCGCTGTTGACGCTCGCAGTGCAGGAGTGTGGTGCGCTAGCTTTCTCGATGGCTTGCTCGGGGATGCGCCTGTTGATTGAGAACACACGAAGCAGAAGCATTGGATTCAAAAAACGCCTTCGAACACTCAGGCAGTCGTTGAGCGCTCAGTTCAAACAGCTCGAATCGGGCCACCGCCATCGCGCAGACGGCTCTTGGCTGTTCGCTCACGCCGATGCCGCGTGCGAGAGTCCTGGAGAAAGCCACATCCTATGGATTCTGCGTTCAAGCGGACTAGCTGGCATTGAAACGCAGTACGAAGTCACAAGTAACGGCAACCGTTTCTTCTTCGATCTCTGCTTTCCTGAGGCTCGCGTCGCAATCGAGTTTGACGGGCGTTTCAAGTATGGGGACAGTGACTTAGAGATTGATGAGGCTACGGCCAAGCAAGTTCAACGACAGACACAATTAGAGGCCGACGGTTGGCAGTTCATCCGTTTCCGTTGGGAAGACTTGCCAGACTATTCGAAGATATTGAATTCCGTGTTCATGCTACTTCTGCAGGTTGGGGTTTGTCCGACCACTATGAGACGCGCTCGCGTCCACGCCTGACACCCCGCCTGTCTCTACTGACCGAATCAATCCACCGTTTTTACTGACATTTCCGCCCTTGCGACTCGGCAACCCTGCCACTGCCTAGGCACTACGGTGTCGCCTCGCGTCTGATACCGCTTCCTCACCCCCGCGCTTGTTCACGATTTACCTTCACATTTCGCAATTTCTGTCTCCCACGTGCGTTCGACGGCGCACCAGATACAACCTGTTCGCTCTGAGCGAACACGCGCTTGTTCACCGTTCGCCAACGGTGAACAAGCGCCGGAGGGCGGGCGACAACATATATGAAGCGTGGCGCCCGAGCGAATAAAACGCATCGAGCGCCACGCCTCGTATTTAGCCGGTCATTGCCTAGCTAAAGAGCAACTACTACTCACGGAACGACATACCGAAGTCAATCGCACCAAGAGCATCGAGGAAGTCCTCGGAAACTCCACCATCCTGGAAGTCCATCTGCGTGTAGTTCGAAGCAGCAAGTGCTTCCGCAGTCGGCTCAACGGTGACTCGGTTGTAACGTGACAAGCCGGTACCAGCCGGGATGAGCTTACCGAGAATAACGTTCTCCTTCAGGCCAACGAGAGAATCAGACTTGCCGTTCATCGCTGCCTCAGTGAGAACCTTCGTCGTCTCCTGGAAGGATGCCGCCGACAGCCACGAGTCAGTTGCCAGCGATGCCTTCGTGATACCCATAAGCATCTGACGACCGGAAGCAGGTTGCCCGCCCTCGGCAGCGACCTTGCGGTTCTGCGCCAGGTAAGCCATACGGTCAACAAGCTCGCCGGGCATGAAAGTCGTATCACCGGGCTCAAGGATGGTGATTCGACGCAGCATCTGGCGAACGATGACCTCAATGTGCTTCGCGTGGATACCGACGCCCTGATCGCGGTAGACCTTCTGGACCTCGTCAACAAGCTGCTTCTGGGCGACGGAGCGACCCATGATGCGAACGATTTCCTTCGGATCAAGCTGCCCCTCAGTCAGAGGCTTGCCTGCCTCGACATGCTCACCTTCAGCAACAAGAAGCTCCTGACGACGCGAGACCTCAATAACGTCATCTTCCTTCGCGTCATCACGAGTGATGATGATGCGACGAACCGACGGATCCTCGTCGTCAATGTGAACGCGACCAGCGGCCTCGCTCATCTTTGCTTCCATCTTGGGAGTACGAGCCTCGAAGAGTTCCTGAACGCGGGGCAGTCCCTGGGTAATATCAGCTGCCGACGCGGCGCCACCGGTGTGGAAGGTACGCATCGTGAGCTGGGTACCGGGCTCACCAATCGACTGAGCGGCGATAATGCCAACTGCTTCACCAATATCGACCTGCTTGCCGGTGGCCAACGAGCGACCATAGCAGGCAGCACAGGTGCCGACCTGCGATTCACAGGTGAGGACGGAACGGCAGGTGATCTCTTCAACGCCTGCTTGCGCAAGTGCGATGAGCTCATCGTCACCAAGATCGGTGCCTGCGGGCATGACGACCTCGCCGGCTTCGTTCACAGCATCGCGCGCAAGGTTACGAGCATATGCGGTGGTCTCAACCGTTTCGAGAGCCTCCCAAACGCCGTCGACCTTCTTCGCGATCTTGATCTTGACGCCCTGGCGGGTGCCACAATCCTCTTCACGAACGATGACGTCCTGCGAGACGTCAACCAGACGACGAGTCAGGTAGCCAGACTCTGCGGTACGAAGTGCCGTATCAGCAAGACCCTTACGAGCACCGTGCGTTGCGATGAAGTACTCGAGAACGGTCAAGCCTTCGCGGTAGTTCGCCTTGATCGGACGCTCAATGAGCTTCTGCTTCGGGTCGGACACCAGACCACGCATACCTGCGATCTGCTGGACCTGTGACCAGTTACCACGCGCGCCCGAGTTGACCATGCGGTACACGGTGTTGCGATCGTCGAAGTTACCGCGCATGTCGTCTGCAACCTTCTGGGTGCATTCGAGCCAAAGGTCAACGAGGTCCTTGTAGCGGTTTTCTTCGAGGATGAAGCCGGCGTCGAAGTCTTCCTGAATCTTGGCTGCGCGAGCCTCGTATTCAGCAAGAATTTCTTCCTTGCGCGGCGACGCCTGGATGTCGGAGAACGCGATCGTGATACCCGACCAGGTCGACCAGTGGAAGCCGGCCGACTTCAGGGCATCGAGGCATTCTGCAACCAGAACGTTCGGGTAACGCTGGGTCAGGGTGTTGACGATCTGACCGAGCTGCTTCTTGCCGACGACCTCGTTGACGAACGGGTAGTCAACCGGTAGCAGCTCGTTGAAGATCGCGCGACCGAGGCTGGTTTCGAGCAGAACATCGTCGCCCGGTTCCCAACCTTCAGGTGCTTCCCAATCGGCCGGCGGAACGATGCCGTCGAAGCGAATGAGAGCCTTCGCGTTGAGGTCAAGCAGACCCATGTCGAACGCCATAAGCGCTTCAGCGGCACTGGAGAACGACGGAACGATGGGGTTGCCGGCAGAATCCTTGGCAACTTCGATCGTCGAATCCGGTTCCGAAGTCAGGTGGAACAGACCAATGATCATGTCCTGTGACGGCATCGCAACGGGGCGACCGTCGGACGGCTTCAGAATGTTGTTCGTCGACAGCATGAGGATACGTGCTTCAGCCTGAGCCTCGGCACCCAGTGGCAGGTGGACTGCCATCTGGTCACCATCGAAGTCAGCGTTGAAAGCGCCACAGGCGAGCGGGTGCAGCTGAACGGCTTTACCTTCAATGAGTTGAGGCTCGAACGCCTGGATACCCAGACGGTGAAGGGTAGGTGCACGGTTCAGTAGCACGGGGTGCTCGCGGATAACGTCGTCGAGGACGTCCCACACCTCGGGGCGCTGACGCTCAACCTTGCGTTTCGCTGCCTTGACGTTCTGCGCGTAGTTCTTCTCAACGAGGCGCTTCATGACGAAAGGCTTGAAGAGCTCGAGTGCCATCTGCTTGGGCAGACCACACTGGTGGAGCTTCAGCTGCGGGCCGACGACGATGACCGAACGGCCAGAGTAGTCAACGCGCTTACCGAGCAGGTTCTGACGGAAGCGACCCTGCTTGCCCTTGAGCATGTCAGAGATCGACTTCAGCGGGCGGTTGCCCGGGCCGGCAACGGGGCGACCACGGCGACCGTTGTCGAAGAGCGCGTCCACTGATTCCTGCAGCATGCGCTTTTCGTTCGCGACGATGACGTCCGGCGCACCCAGTTCAAGCAGCCGCTTGAGTCGGGTGTTGCGGTTGATCACTCGACGGTACAGGTCGTTGAGGTCGGAGGTCGCGAAGCGACCACCGTCCAACTGAACCATCGGGCGCAGGTCCGGCGGAATAACCGGAATCTTGGTCAGGACCATCGATGCCGGCGAGTTGCCGGTTGCGATGAAGGCGTTGATGACCTTCAGGCGCTTGATGGCACGTGCTTTACGAGGCCCGGAGTCGGACGCAATGGTCTGACGGAGGGATTCGACTTCGGCTTCAAGATCGAAGGTTTCCAGGCGCTTCTGGATGGCAGCTGCGCCCATGTCGCCCTTGAAGTAGGTGCCGTAGCGGGCGACCATTGCGCGGTAGAGGCGCTCGTCACCGATCAGGGCACCGACCTTCAGGTTCGTGAAGTTTTCCCACACGACTTCAAGACCATCAATGTCACCGTCGAAGTGCTTACGAAGGCGCGTCATGTCCTTCTCGGCGCTCTTGCGGAGCTTTTCGCGTTCCGCGGCGGAGGCACCATCAGCTTCGAGAGCAGCGAGGTCAGCTTCAAGCTTCTCGGCTGCCTGGTTGATGGCGGCGTCACGGCGGTCTTCCATCTGCTTCTTCTGGATCTCAAGTTCAGCGCGCAGATCCATGAGGTCCTCGTCGCGGCCCTTTTCGTCGATTTCGGTGACCATGTATGCGGCGAAGTAAATGACCTTTTCGAGGTCCTTCGGAGCGAGGTTCAGCACGTAACCGAGGCGCGAGGGCACGCCCTTGAAGTACCAGATGTGGGTGACCGGTGCGGCTAGGTCAATGTGGCCCATGCGCTCGCGGCGAACCTTAGAGCGCGTGACCTCGACGCCACACTTTTCACACACGATGCCCTTGTAACGGACACGCTTGTACTTGCCACACGCGCATTCCCAGTCGCGTGTGGGGCCGAAGATCTGTTCACCGAACAGGCCGTCGCGCTCGGGCTTGAGCGTGCGGTAGTTGATGGTCTCCGGCTTCTTGACTTCACCGTGTGACCACGAAGCGATGTCATCGCTTGTGGCCAGGGTGATCTTCAGGCTGTCGAACGTTTTGGCGTCCAGCAAAGTCATCTCTCCCTATCAGATCGCGTCGATGGTCGCCGCAGCGTTCGGACGGGCATCAAGCGTGATGCCGAGGTCTTCGCGCGCGTTGAAGTCTTCTTCCTGGTCACGCAGGTCAATGGCGTTGCCGGCCGCGTCGAGAGCTTCGACGTTCAGGCACAGCGAGCGCATTTCCTGGATGAGGACTCGGAAGGACTCGGGGATACCGGGCTCAGGAATGTCTTCGCCCTTGACGATCGCTTCGTAGACCTTCACACGACCGGTCGTGTCATCCGACTTGATTGTGAGGAGCTCCTGGAGCGCGTAGGCTGCACCGTAAGCTTCGAGCGCCCACACTTCCATCTCACCGAAACGCTGGCCACCGAACTGGGCTTTACCGCCCAGTGGCTGCTGCGTGATCATCGAGTACGGGCCGGTTGAACGGGCGTGAATCTTGTCGTCAACCAGGTGGTGGAGCTTGAGCATGTAGGTGTAGCCCACTGCGATCGGATACGGGAACGGTTCACCGGAACGACCGTCGAACAGGCGGGCCTTGCCCTGCTCGTTCGTCAGACGGTTGCCGTCGCGGTTCGGGTTCACGTTACGCAGCAGGCCTGCGAGTTCGTCGGCTTCAAGACCGTCGAACACGGGGGTTGCCACGAGAGTCTCAGGTTCGGTGGTGATGCCGTCAGCCGGGAGGTGACGGGTCCATGCTTCGCCGGCCTCGACAGCCTTGGAAGCATCCCAGCCCTGGTGAGCGAGCCAGCCGAGGTGGTATTCGAGCACCTGGCCGACGTTCATACGACCGGGGACACCAAGCGGGTTGAGGATGATGTCAACCGGGGTTCCGTCTTCGAGGAACGGCATGTCCTCGACCGGCAGAATCTTGGAGACAACGCCCTTGTTACCGTGGCGGCCTGCCATCTTGTCACCAATGGTGATCTTGCGACGCTGGGCGACATAGACGCGAACGGTCTGTCGAACGCCAGGGTTGAGTTCGTCTTCTTCGTCGTTGAATTCGCGGACGCCGATGACGATGCCTTCCTGGCCGTGAGGAACACGCAGGGAGGTATCTCGAACCTCGCGAGCCTTCTCACCGAAGATTGCGCGCAAAAGGCGTTCTTCGGAGGTGAGCTCAGTTTCACCCTTCGGGGTGACCTTGCCAACGAGAACGTCGCCAGCGGTAACCTCGGCACCAATGCGGATAATGCCACGCTCGTCGAGGTCAGCGAGTGACTCTTCAGAGACGTTCGGGATATCGCGGGTGATTTCTTCTTCGCCGAGCTTGGTTTCGCGGGCGTCAACCTCGTATTCCTCGATATGGATCGAGGTGAGGACGTCCTCTTCAACGACGCGACGCGACAGGATGATCGCGTCCTCGTAGTTGAGGCCTTCCCACGACATGTAGGCGACGAGCAGGTTCTTGCCGAGTGCAACTTCACCGTTGTCGGTTGCCGGACCATCAGCCAAGACGGAGCCGGCCTCAACGCGGTCGCCTTCGTCGACGATGACACGCTGGTTGGTGCAGTTGCCAGGGTTCGAACGTTCGAACTTTTCAAGACGGTAGGTGTCGCGACCGCCTTCGTCCGTGGAGACGATGATCATGTCTGCCGAAACTTCGGAAACAACACCAGCGTGGGCGGCGATGATCATTTCACCGGAGTCCTGTGCTGCACGGCGTTCCATACCGGTACCGACCAGCGGCGCTTCGGTGGTCAGCAACGGCACTGCCTGACGCTGCATGTTCGCGCCCATGAGTGCACGGTTTGCGTCGTCGTGCTCGAGGAACGGAATGAACGCTGCTGCAACAGACACCATCTGACGTGCGGACACGTCCATGTAGTCAACTCGGTCGCGCAGGATCAGTGTCGGGTCTTCGCCGGCGACACGGCAGAGGACATGGTCTTCTGCGAAAGTGCCGTCGTCGTTCAGACGGGACGAGGCCTGTGCAATGTAGTGACCGATTTCGTCGTCTGCGGTCAGGTATTCGACCTCGTCGGTGACCTTTCCGTTGCGAACAACGCGGTACGGGGTCTCAACGAAACCGAAGGGGTTGATGCGACCGAAGGTTGCGAGCGAGCCGATCAGACCAATGTTCGGGCCTTCGGGGGATTCAATCGGGCACATACGACCGTAGTGCGACGGGTGGACGTCACGAACTTCCATGCCTGCGCGTTCACGGGACAGACCGCCGGGGCCAAGAGCCGACAGACGACGCTTGTGCGTCAGACCTGCGAGCGGGTTGTTTTGATCCATGAACTGCGACAGCTGGGAGGTGCCGAAGAACTCCTTGATCGCTGCAACAACCGGGCGGATGTTGATCAGCGACTGAGGAGTAATCGAGTCGGCTTCCTGGGTCGTCATGCGTTCGCGGACAGTGCGCTCCATGCGGGACAGACCTGCGCGAACCTGCGCCTGAATAAGCTCGCCAACTGCGCGAATGCGACGGTTACCAAAGTGATCAATGTCGTCCGCTTCAACACGGAGTTCGACAACCTCGCCACCGTTGCGGGTACCGAGGAAGGTCTTCTCACCCTTGTGCAGAGCGAGCATGTACTTCACGGTTGCAACGACGTCATCGATGGAGAGAGTCGATGCCTTCGGATCTGCGTCGGTGCCGAGCTTCTTGTTGATCTTGTAGCGACCGACCTTTGCCAGGTCGTAGCGCTTCGAATCGAAGTAGAAGTTGTTCAGCAGGGTGCGTGCCGATTCAACGTTTGCGGGCTCGCCGGGACGGAGCTTGCGGTAGATGTCGACGAGGGCTTCTTCCTGGGTCTTGACGGTGTCTTTCTCGAGGGTCTCGAGGAGCACCGGGTATTCGGCAAACTCTTCACGAATCTCAGATTCGGTCATGCCGATTGCCTTGAGGAAGTGGGTGACAGGTTGCTTGCGCTTGCGGTCAATACGAACGCCAACAGAATCGCGCTTGTCGATTTCAAATTCGAGCCATGCGCCGCGACTAGGAATGACCTTTGCGCTGAACGTTTCACGGTCGGTGGAACGCTCGGAAACGCGCTCGAAGTAGACGCCCGGGGAACGGACGAGCTGCGAGACGACGACACGCTCAGTGCCATTGATGATGAAGGTGCCACGCGGGGTCATGAGCGGGAAATCGCCCATGAACACGGTCTGACGCTTGATCTCAAGGGTCTCGTTGTTCATGAACTCCGCGGTCACATACATCGGTGCAGAGTATGTGTAGTCCTTGGTCTTTGCTTCTTCGATCGAGTACTTCGGTCGTTCGAGCTGGCATTCCCTGAACGTAAGGGACATGGTCTTGCCCAAGTCCTCAATCGGCGAAACTTCTTCGAAGATTTCTTCAAGACCGGAGACGTCGGGGACGTCGTTACGGCCTTCCGCCTTAGCGGCTTCGACGCGAGCCTTCCACGCGTCGTTGCCCAGCAGCCAATCGAAGCTCTCGACCTGCAAACCCAGAAGGTTCGGGGCTTGAAGCGGTTCGGCGAGCTTAGCGAATGAGATGCGGTTCCTGGGCTGGTTGGCAGTGCTACTGGCAGCCAAAGGGGATCCTTCCCTGCATTTTCGGTGCGCACACACGCCTTCGCCCATTATCTGACTCCGTCCATCCCGCTCAGCGCCTGATACAGCGGGGTGGATACGGATCACCTCGGGCATAATAAGGCGCAAGTATTAATGATACGGATTCGTGGCTCCTCACCTCAATATCTTTTGGCGTTTGTGCCGAGTTTCACGCAACTACCACGTTGGCGCGCCGATCGTGCGCTCGTCGCGGCGCTCACCGAGATGTACCTCATGGGCGTGTCCACGCGGAAAGTCGAGAAGGTGGCGGCCGAGCTGGGCGTGCACACTCGCCAGGAGCTGCTTGACCTTATCGAGCAGAAGAAAGGTCTCCGATAGAGCGGCGAGGATACCTGCGTCCCTAGTGTCGAGAGCGCGACAGCTGAGAATTCAAGCAGTTTCATGAGCGTTATCCATGAGGCTCTTCGGCGCCACGCCTTTAAATCAACCATGCAGTCGCGCACCAGTAAGCAAAAGCGGCGGCGGTCCCGTGTGGGAGCCGCCGCCGCTCAGATACGGTGAGAGCCAGTCGAAAGAAATCCTGCGCCCGCTCCAGCGCTCAATCGGCAGTTTCTTTGACGCCTACGATTGTCGGCCTATTCCCGGCGACGCCGAGCCAGCTTGCTGAAGACTGCAATGCCAGAGCCTACGAGCAATGCGAACGCAGCTGCCTTAAACAGATAGGGGATATTGCTGCCAGTAGCAGCCAGCTTGCCAGTAGGAGGCAACTTGGAGGCCGTCATCGTCTTGGCGGGCGCGGCAGAATCGCTTGCCGGCGCCTCTTTCCACTGGGCGTACAGCGTGGTGTCGGCGTCGAAGGTCACTTCTTGACCTGCGGCATACGACGTGCCGTTCCCGTCGGCCTGCGTGTTCCAACCGGTAAACTCTGCTTTGCCCTTGTTCAGCTCGCCATGGCCCGCAACAGTAACCGGAGCGCCCTTCATGAACGATGCCTCGTCGGGGGTTGCGCCTTCCCCACCGTTGGCATCGTAGGAAAGCTTATAGGGCACCTTTGCCGTGAGGGAGGCACTGCCCAACACCATGCGGTTGCCTTCTGCAGGAAACTCTGGATACCCGGGGAACTCATTACCACTACGGGTCGTGAGGTAGCTCTTTATGGGTTCATCGCCCGTCTTGGGAAGCTCAAAGCCAATCTCGTAGGTGACCGTGTAGGTCCCAGGGTTTGCGGTGATTTGGCTCGGGTCGACCGGATTCCCGTTCTCATCGACGGCAGTTATCTTGGTCCCGTGGGTGACAAAGGCACTCGATAGCTTGCCATAAGCCTTCGAGTTGTCCTTCCACAACTCGATCGGCATTACGTCGAATCCGGGCGCCTTCTCACCCCAGAGGTTTGTGCCGCGTCCCAACAGGTACATGTCCCAGTCAACAACCTGGTCACGCTTGAGCTCGAGCACCTTGGGCTCAGCCAGTTTCCCCTGTATAGTGCCAGCCTCGTCAAGATCGGCCTCAGTGGTGAGAATTGGGCGAACGACTATTCGACGTGTAACGTATGTGGCACTTGCAGAATCTGCATCATTGCCATACACCTTTTTGACGCCTTTATACTCGATCATCATGTCAAACTCCCGGTCCCCGCTCGGAGAGGCATCCACGGTGAACTGGTACATGCCGTTCTTATCGGTGGTTGCTTGATAGACGGGGGCGACAGCGCCAGACTCTCTGTCCTCTTTTGACGTGGGATGGGGATACAGGCTAACCGCAGCCCCAGACAGGGCAGTATCGGTGCCATCAGGCCAGGTTGCGCTCACCGAACCGTAGATCGGTGCCTTGCCATTCGCCCCCGGCAGGAACCCTCCGGGAGTATATGCGGAGATTGTCGTTGGAACGGGGTCCGCTTCAGCCGGCTCGGCCACAGCCATGTCCGCTCCCCCTACCACGAGGCACAATGTGGTTACAAGAGCCAAAAGACCGCACCAAATGTCGGAACGCCTAACTGTTTCCATAAAACCGCCTCCAAAAGGATAGTGCTTGCCGCACGTTTTAACTATATCCGTTCCTCATCAGTTCCTACTGGGTTTGCCCAATCTGCGAAGCACCAGGCCACCACGCCTCTGCATTCTTCAAATAAGCCAGGTTTTCCGGACGAAAAACGAGTCTGGCTAGGAGAGTTCAGCAAGTGAATCGGGAGCCTCAGCACCCTCGGCGGATTCCTCTTCTTTCTCTTTCTTGCGCCTGGCAGCCGTGTAGCGGGCCACCTGGGTTGCGATCAGCAGCGAAATCACGATCGCAATCAAGAACAGGGTCATCCACCACGACCACTGGGGGCCGTCGACCGCGGGGCTTTGCGGGGTCGGGATGATTCGCTCGCCGGTCACCAGCAGCCGATGGGAGTTGATGCCGTAGGGCGTGCAGGTGAGCAGGGTGGCCAGATCCTTGTCCTTTTCACGGCCGAGCAGGGACGGGTCATTGGGTTTCACGACGTCGATTCTGGTGACGCGATAACCGAATGATTGGTCTTGAACCTCGAGGAAGAACTCGTCGCCGATCTCCAGGTCGGTCAGCCGGTCGAACATGGTGGAAGTCGGCAGGCCGGTGTGAGCTGTGATGACCGTGTGTCGGTCGACACCGCCGACCGGCAGGTCGGAACCGAACATGTGGCCGGCACCGGCATTCAAGGTGTCATGGTCGGTGCCGTGCCGTATCGGCAGCTTGACCTGGATCTTGGGGATCTTGACGACGCCGATAATGCCGCTCGGCTGGTCGAGCACATTCAGGTATTCCTGGTATTCGGGCGAGTCGGGGGCCACGTTGCCCAGGTACGGGTCGAGCACCGGGAAGCCCGTGTGGGTGGCATTGTATTCCCTGGCACGCTTGATGTAGGAGTCTTTCAATTCCTGCGACTGCTTGTTCACCTGGTTCTCGTAGGCGCGGCTGACCAGTTTGGCCTGATGGTTGTTCCAGACCGTGGAGGTGATCGGGTATGCCAGGCAGAGCACGCCCAGCAGAATGAAGATTAGTGGTGTCCAGCGCTTTCGGCGATCTTTCTTGTCGTTGGCCTGGTCGTCCGAGCCGCGAATGGCTCGGTATTCGGGGTCGGGAGTATAAGCGTCGTCTGCAAGAGAGGTTCGCGCAGCCTTGCCGGTTGCCTCGTTGTGGCCTTGGAGATCTTCGTTCATTCTTCCTACCGTGTCTTTTCGCAGCACCTAGCCTGCGTGTGGTTTTAGAGAGTGTGGGGGGCTGACCGTTTGGCCAGCCCCCCCACTGTTCAACGGCTATCTACCGTTGCGTTGTTAGGCGTCTTCACGACGACGCGAACGCACGTGCATTGCGGTACCGCCAGCTACCAGGCCAGCGCCCAGCAGAGCGAAGATGCCAACACCGATGGCGCCGGTGCGAGGCAGGTTGAACCACTTGCCAGAGTCCTTGGTCCGGACGTTGGTGATACCGGTCTCGAAGACGTTGCTACCAGCAGTAACAATGACCGCAGTCACGTTGTTGGAGAGGATGTAGCCCGACGGAGCCTTCTTCTCAACCACATAGAATTCCTGGCCTACCTTGGCTTTGTAAGCCTCAGTCTTGCCGTCAGTGCCGGTGGTCTTGGTGCCGTATTCAGCAGCAGCTCCTGTACAGTTCGACCGATCGTCGGACTTAACGCAGTTGTCGGCGTCAGCCTTCTTGGCGAAGGCGATGAACTCTGCGTCCTTAAGTGCAGTATTATCGGTGGCGTCGGTCTTCTTGATCTGGAAATCGCCGAACTTCATGGTCGGGTCTCCAGGACCAGGATTGTTCGGATCGGGTTTGCCCGGGTTCGGGACAACCGGGTTGGAGGGGTTCTCGCCTTCACCGTTGCCGGGAATGAAACCGAACTTGTTGACTACGACAACGTTACCGTCATTATCTTTCATCGCACCAGACAGATCGGCCTTGAGCTTCAGGTTGAAGACAGCGGTGACAGGAATGTTCTTGCCCGCGTTGCCGGCCTTATTGGCCTCAGCAGCGATCTTTTCAAGGCCGGCTTCGGTGAAGGTCACCTGGACACGGGTACGCGTACCAGCGTCGTAACCAGCACCCTCCGGGTCGGCTGTGACAGTAACAGTGTAATCAACGGCGGGAGTCAGCACGGTGTCATCGGCCTTGACCTCGCCCACCACGGCCTCAGTAGGAGTTTCGAAAGCGTCGACCTGGACGTCATCGAAGATGGCGAAGTTCTTAATATCGGCCTTGGTCAGATCCTTGGCGTCCCGTTCGGTGCCCTTGGACTTGTTCAGCTTGGCGGTAACGGTGTAGCTGGCATTAGCTCCCGCGCCGACAACGCTACCCGACGGGTCGCTCTTGGTGACGTTGCCGGACTCGTTGACGTTCTTCGGGTTAACGGTTACGTCGTAGTTGTAGGTCAGGTTGGTCGAATCGGTGCCGGTGATTTCCGGGATGGTCATGTAGAACTTCTTGACATCCACGGTGTGGCCAGCAGGGATCGTGGTCTCCTCGACCTGGTAGAGGCCTACCGGGAGGTTAGAGAAGGTTGTCTCACCATTGACGTCAGTCTTCTGCTCAGCATGCACAGTGCCGGTAGTAACGTTAGCGGTGCCTTTATTCATCGCATCGATGTTCTTGGCGATGGTCTCCCAGCCGGCGTAGCTAGTGGTGTTGACTGCTTTACCGTTGATTTCGGTGACCTGAGTGACGGTGAAGCCAGCGTCTTTAACCTTAGCGCCACCGTTCTTGTCATCTGTCTTGATGATCTTGATCGAGCCCGTGGTCGGTGCTCCGTCTGCCCAAGGGGCAGTGCCAGTGGGCACAGCGTTCGCTGCTCCGCCAGCGCCCAGTCCGCCGACTAGCGTCAGCGCGAAAGCTGCTGCTAGCAGCTTGCGGAATGACTTTTTCTTAGCCATTTTCTTTCCTTTCAATGTCATTTTGACATCGGTTGATGTCCTTGCTGCCCGAAGTTTCGGGCCAGGCATCTTCCGATGCCCCCTACTATGTCCAGGATTCGAATTGCTGGTTATCTCGTCCCAACTTGTGCGTGTCGGATCTCTCCAGCGGGCACAAGATGAGTTATTTGGCTTTCCAGCGATCGGCCAGTTTCAGCTGTCCTACCGGCGGACCCCATTTAAGCCCTGGACTCTCCACGTCTAGTCCGATACAGGTAGCCACCCCCTGCCAAAGCAACTATCAACAGCGCCGCGTAACCCGCGACGTAGTTGAGGCTAAACACGCCCGTCTTGGGCAGTACAGCCTCGACAACATGAACCGTGATCGGCTTACGCACCCAGTTGACACCCTCAATGGGCGTGCCGTCGCCACTCACCGTGCCGTCGTCATTCAGTGTGAAGCCCTCGCCCACCGCGTAGACGTAACACTTGTACGTGCCAACCTGGGCGTCGTTTGCGTTGCCGTCAATCTTCGCGACAGTACGCGCCTTGTAGCCGTCCAGACCGATCTGGTCGGCGTTAGGCGTTTCGACGCCGAACTTGGTGTCGCTGATCCCCACCGAAGGCTGGCCGTTTTGATCGGAAGGTAGGCCGTCAACGGAGCCGTCAGAGGCCTGGGACGGGGCGCAAAGCGTCTGAACGTTGATCTTCGAGGGATTCCCGTGAGAGAAAGCCTCAACGTTCATCGGCCTGAACATCGGCGAACCCTTAACGATCGTCTCCTCGTCGGGCATAACGTTCAGCTCCAACGCCTGCTTGATGTTAAGCAGGAACATGCGCTCGCCAAGCCAGTTCTCGTCGACATGAGTGGTCTTGTTCAGCGACTTGTTCGGGCTGAACTGCGTGGTGTTGCGATCTGTGTTGCCGGTGGCGTCGGTGAAGTTCACGTGGCACATGTATGTCCCCGCCGACTTACCCTCCGTGCCGACAGTCAGTTGCCACGGGTCGTTAACCACGTCGGTTGCTGGCTCGAACACGCCGCTGTCGTTGAGCCTGCCCTGCTGGCCGGTCAAGGTCAGCGTCTGGCCACCAACGTCCTCAGTGTATTCGATGCCTTGGTGGAAAACCTTCCTGGGTTTATTGGCAGTTCCGCCGTCACCCACAACGGGCGCGCAGAATGTGGCGCTAGTCAGGTCAGTGTCCGTCGCGCTATGGCCAGTTATCGCAACCGGGTAGCTACCCTTGCCGTCGTTGTCTTTGACATAGACGTTGTTGATAACTGTGTCGGCAGCAACCTGGCCGTTCTCGCCAAGGTAAACCTCTTGATCGTTTATCCCGTCGATATTCGGAGGCGTGGCGTCCTCAACCGTCACCGTTATCGGTAGCTTGGCGACCTTCACCACGGTGCCGTCCTGGTAGGTCCAGCGAGCAACCATCTTGTATTCGCCGACGTTATTCAGCTGACCCTTGAACACGACATCGGTTAGGTTGCCGCGGGCGTCGCGCACTTCCTCTAGCGAGAGCACCGGATATTTATTCAGCTCGGCCGCATCAGCCGGTGGCGTCTCGTATTCCAGCGTGAACCCGCTACCCTTCTTCATGTTGGCCGTGACGCCATTCATGCCAAACAGGGAGTACGACTTGTGCCCGTCTTTCGAGTTGATCGGCTTGCCAACGTAGTTGGTCTCGGTCTCCAACAAGGTGCCTGCTTCACCGGTTATTGTCTGCGCGGTAAGAACGGTCTCGTTGTTGGCGACCGTCATGTTGTACCTGGCGGTGACAGTTGCGGTCTTGCCGTCATTGTTGCGGACGGTCAACTCGACGTCAACCCAGGTTTTTTGTTCTTTAGTCGGCGTGCCGATGAAGTAGTAGCCGTACTTCTTACACAGCTCGCCTTCGCCACCTGGGGTCACGCATCTCGTGCCGAAGCTGACGCCCTCGGGCAGCTGCGCAGGGTTCACCACTCTCATGGAGTCGATCTTCTGGTCGGTGCCATCGGAGTTCTTGCCCAGGGTGTATTCAAGCGGGCCCCACGTCACCGGGTTGTCTACCGTGCCGTAGAAATCGGCAGGGTTAAGCGTCGGCTTTGCGGCGGGCTCGGCCAGTACCTCAATGTTCATGATGAACGAGATCTCTTCGTGCTCGCCGTGGTCGGACGAGTTGGTGCTGGTCGCCGTCACCTTGTACTGGTAGACGCCCAGCGCGGCATCACCCGCGACCGTGCCGTCCAGCTTGATAATGCGCTTATTGCACGTCGCCGGATCGCCAGTGGCAAGCAAAGCATCGCCCTCATCGGTGAGACACTTGCCGTTGTTAGCTTCATCGAAGTTCACGCCATTAGGACGGTTGTCGCCCGTCGGCTCGAACTTCTTGATCTGGTATGCCGCCTCGCCAGCCTTAGGCCCAGCCAAGAACTTCAGGTCGAAGTTATCTCCGCGATGCACACGATAGGTGTCACCCTGCTTCCAGACGGTGGTGCCCGAAGCAGGCTGCTCCCCATCCATAGCCGGTGAGAAAGCGCCTTCGCCGGTCCAGGCGGTAATGACGGGGTCTTTCAGGTCGACGTTAGGAAGAACCTCGATGCGCCAAGGCTCGGGAAGCGTTATGCGGCTATTGGGAGTGCCACCGGCGAATTGTGGCTCGTCAATGACGTCGACCTGCAGGTCGTGGATGCCGAGCGGAGCGCCGTAGCGCAGGCGACCCGTGGGCTTATTAGCCGCGCTATGCGGCTTGAAGTTGGCGGGTTTGCCGTTCCATTCGGCAGGTAGCGATTCCTCAAGATTCTTGTCGTAATTCTGGACGGTGGAGCCTGCTCTATCAGGAGCGTTTCGGTACTTGTCCATGAAACTGCCCTCGGAATAGATCGGCACGTCGTCCTCGGCGTCTGTGGAGATCACACAGCCGACGCGTTCGCTGGGCAGGTTATTGTTATCGCCGTTGTACATAACCGTGACGATGTCGAGGCCAAGCTCACGCCAGAGCTTTTCCTGCTCGTATTTCGGAATGAACTTTAAATTCTGGTTGTTGTAGCCACCAGAAATGGTGCCAGCAGGGTTTGTTCCGTTGTGGTAACGGAATATGTACTTGCAGAAGCTGCCGTTTGCATCCCAGTCGTTAAGACTATTCGTCTTAAATACCTTATTTTGGGCGTCCCACGTCCAATCGGAGGTATCCCACTGCTTCGAGGCCCAGTCGCCGCCTTCGGTCTTGTCAGTGGATTTCGTGTTGAAGTCCTTGGTGTTGTACTGTCCGACAATCCAACGCCCGTCAAAGCCGACCGGCTCGCCCCAGTGGAACTGGTGCGGACGCGGGTTCGACCAGTTCTCGTTGTAGAACCTGCGGGCGTTGTAGGGAACCAACACAGCCTGTTTGGTCTGGGCCTTGGGTAAAGCACGCTCAGAGTTAACGCCCTTGTGGATCACCTCGTTGCCGTTTGAATCCAGCACGGGGTTGCCGTTCTTGTCCAGCACCTTCGCGCCGGACATCCACTCGCGACTGAGGTAGTCGCCGGTCTTCTGGGTCTGGTAATCGAAGGTGAGCACCTGAACACCGACGTTCAGCTCGGACCTGTTTGGAGGATTAACACAACCATCAGGTGTATTGAGTTTGCCGGCGATCTGGTCTACAGGAATACTGCCGTCATCATTCCTTTGCATCTTGGGGCTGCACAGGACGATGTCTTCGTTCGGCATCTTCTCGCCACCGGGACGAACCAGGAAGTAGCCGGGATCCTTGTTTGTACCGACTTCGGCTTCCCAACGTTTCTTATCACCTTGTGTGCCTCCCCAGATAGTCTTATTACTCCACCAGGTGCGGGAGTCGTCTGACCCGCCGCCTGGCTGGTTTCCCCAGACAAGTGTCGGCCAACGCTCGCGCGTGTCTCCGGAGACACCATCGTAGTATTTGCCGTTGCCTCTCACGCGCCAAACTGTGTCATTAAAACCATCGACTGGCTTGCCGGTGGCTTTGTTGTAGAACTGCCATGCACCGTAGTCGATGTTCGAGCTACCACCTGCGGCCGATGGAAAGTCTCCCTTGGTTTGGACGCTGTTCTTCAACTTGCCGTCGCTGTTCCACACGATCAACTGGCCGGAACTCTGGCTACCGCCCTTAGCAGGATCACTTAATACGCTGCCGGGCTGGTAGTCTTTGCCGTCGCGCACCTCCACGCGGATCGGGCCGTTACGGTAAACCTCTTTAGTGCCCGCAATAGTATTTTCCGAAGCAAGGGAACCACTGTTAAGGCTGCGGCGATACGGGGTCAGATAGACCGGTGTACCGTACGGGGCGCCGTAGAGCTGCTGGCAAGACCCCTCGCCGGTGCCCTCCAAGCAGGGAATGTGGCAAAACGAGCTGTTATTCTTGTCTTGAGCTCGATTCGCTACACCAGAACCGCCCAGTTCGCCGACGGTCGGGTTCTCCACGCAGTTTGTTGCGAAGTCGGCTTCGGTAAGCAGTTTTCCGGCATCTGCCGATTCAGCATCGGTGCCTTCTTTGTTGTATCCATGCTTATAGAAACCACCGTATTTAATGCGATTGAACTGAGTGTAGGTGTTGGGATCCTCTATTATCTCCGTCGCGTAATCGGCATTTTGCTTCGGCGTGTAGCCCAAGTGAATCTCGGTATAGGGCAGGACGATCTCCGGCTGATCCCACTCCCAGCCGTCGCCCAGCGCCGACCCGCCGGTAGTTTCACACTGTTTCTGGGAAAGCACCCTCATCGAGCCGGTGTCTAGCTTCGTGTCCCCCCGCGCCAGCGTCAGCACGCCGCGCCCGGTGTTCGCCTCGTTAGCGCGGATAGCGTCCAGCTCTGCCTCAGTGAATGTCACCTGCTGTGAGCAAATGCCGTCACCATCGCAAGACGCCGTGATCTGCTTAGAGATCTCGGTGCCGTCGCCGTTGGGCTTAAACGTGAGCGTGTAACTGGTGCCCTTGTGCAGGCCCTTTAGCGTCACGGAAACATCGCCGGCGGTCTTGCCGTCTTCGCCACACGGCTTGCTGACCGCATCGATGAACGGCTCGAGAACCGTGAACGGACGCTGATCGACGACCTCATCGCGCGGGATGGTCATGCCCTTGAGCGGGTAGTTAGTGCCTACGTCTATCCGCTTAGTAACATCAAAATTCTGCTTAGCTTTAGTGTGCACCAACCGCATCAGATAATTGCCCGCAGCAAGGTCGACCGGCACATTCCACTCGCCCATTGACTTGTGGGCGAACTGGTCTTCAATGACTTCGACTCCGCCGCTGGCATTCTTCTTGGTGTCGGGGCGAATCTGCGAATCGACCTCGCGGCAGGTTGGCTTGCCTTCAGTCAGCTTCAGTTTGCCGTCGGCATCCGCATCGCACAGCTCGACGCGGTGCGTGCCCTCATCGGCGTCACGCGACTCGCCCAAATCGAGATAGGTGGCGTACACCTTCTGGCCAGGCAGCGCGGTGTAGCTGGCTTCGCCTTCCTGAGACTTGCCGTAAGCGTCGTCGCGGGCCTGCCGCGCTTTATCGTTCTCGGCGGCCTCGTCAGAACCCTTAGTTATATTGCCCGTGTAGGTGAAAACCTTGGAATCGGTGACCCGCAGCGGCGTGATATTGATGACGTCGTACTCAGTCTGGCCCTTTGAATTGCCCAAAGCATCCTTCTGCGGCTCGCGCTTGGAGACCAGCGCCATCTGGTAATCGCCGGCCGGGAATCCCTCAGGCACCTGCATCTTCATCAGGCCATTATTTTCGGTAGCCACTTCCTCGGATGGGACCCAACCCTCTGCGTTGGCGAAATACCAAGACCCTCGCTCTGAAGCAATGGAATCCCAGGAGGAGCCACGCGGCACGGCGACCAAACGGTAGCTGAAACCAGGCAGCGTCACCCTGATATTCGCCCAGATAGTCTTAGCGTCTTTGCTCTCCTGCTCATCAATGCTGCTCTCGTTTGCCAGCACCGACTCGGTGGAGTACCGCGAATAATCCACCTCGGGCAGGGTTGGGATCAGACCCAGATCGAGACCAGTTCCAGCCAACTGGTAGTTATTCTGACCCACAGCCTGCGCAACCTCCCAAACCAGGAGGTCGGGCAGACAGTAGCCCGTGCGGAACTCACAGGCGCCATCGACTGAAGAAACACCAGTGCCAAACGGGGCACCTGCGTTACCGTAAGCTGGGCGGATCGTGCCATACCAGCCATTGGCGCCAACCGCGGCGAAACCTTCGGGCAAACCACTGCCCGAAGAACTTGCCTTCAGGATGCGGCTCTTATTTTCAGGCTTCAGCAGCTCGTTATAAAGCCCTTCCGACTTGGCTTTTTCGGTGCCAGCATCCTCAGCCTGCGGGCGACGATCCTTGTTAATCAATGCCTTGATATCGGCCTCTGCCTCTTGATAGTTCGCTGGCGGCTCGATGGTCACCATGAACTTGGCAGGCGAAGCACCCGCCACAATCGGGCGGTTATGCACTTCGGACACATCGTCCCAGCCGATGCAGAACGCGCCGTCCATATCGGTGTAGTCGTAGCGGGTCTGCAAAATGTCCGTCGGCTTGCCGAGGCCGTCCTGGGCATAAGAAGAAATCACAACTCGCACGCCAGGCACAGCCGGGTCTTTAGCTGCAGTTCGGTCTCTCTTGCCCGGCGCGCTATCCCAGCGGTCAAATCTGAACGTGCGGTCGGCATAAACGTGGCCGCACAGGAAAAGGTTAGTGTTAACGTTTCTGGTATCTGGCGCAATGTGACGCGACGAAGGCACCCACTGGTTCTTCGGCAGGTGTTTGCCCTTCTTGTCGTACTCGTCACCCAGCGGGTCGGCGGGAGACTGACGGCTGGCAGGGTGGCCGTTCACATCATCCTTGTTCCAAGCGTCGTTCGCGGCTGCAGCGGTCACCGTTTTGGGACGGAAAGCCATGTTGAAGTTCGAGATCGAACCATGAATGTAGTTTGTGGTTCCCAACCATGACAAGGTTAGCGTGTCAACGACGTTGAAGCGGCCGCCGCCGTTGAGGCGCTTGGGGGTGAAATCTACAAGCGGGCCACCAGGGTTGTAGTTGGACTCATCAACCCAGACCCGAACCCGGTCGAAGCGCTCGATACGTACGCGCGGGTTCTCTGCATCGGCAGGCAAGTTATACGCTTCGCGCAGCGCTGGACGGAAGTTGAAAGTGTAGTCACCATCCGCGTTGGTGGTGGCCTCGAACGGCACCGGGTTGTTGAACTCGTCGCGACTCATAATCACCGTGCCGTCAGACTTAATCAGCATGGCCTTCATCTTGACGCCTGCGATCGGCCAGTCCTGCGGGTCGAGACGCGTGGAAGCGTTGTAGATCTCGGGGTTGTGGCGGTGGTCGTCGTAAACCTTGCCTCTAATCGTGCCGGGTCGCCCGCCCTCTAAGCCATCGTTGCCCAGGGATCGCGGTGCCGTGAATGCACCAGCAGGTGTAAGTGTTATCAGCAGCAGGCAGCAAAGAAGGGTCGCTAAAAACCCGCTCCCCCCCCCCCTTAGGTCGAGCTGCCCTCAAACGCATTCCAAACGCCCTTTCTTTGTTGCTTAGAACGGCTCCATAGTAAAGATAGTCTTCCAAAGAGAAGTTCGCAAACCCCATTTGCGACACCGATAGCTCTATTGAACCGGTGAAAAAATCAAATTTTCACAGAGGCTCTTCCCCAAAAACCGGGGTTAATACCCGAAACTTCAAATTCAGTGAAAGATGTTTCACTTCCCTAGCGATGGTCGCTAGTGCCTGCAAAGCTATTGAAGGATTATTAGCAATTCACGAATTCACGGTAACTCGAGATGCTGAGAGCACACAGCGACAATCGCCTTCAACGCCAGCTTGGGAACAGCGTAAGTTCTCTGATTTGTACGTGGCCAACAACGAGCGGAATGCCAATTGTGAGTATGGATACGATAGGACGCTTTCCATTGCGACGATGACTTTCAATGGCGGAAACGGTGCGTCCGACGGTTCGTTAGGCAACTACAAAGTCATTCGAGTTGGGGATATCGCCTTCGAGGGCCATGCTAATAAAGTGCACGCCTATGGGCGCTTTGTCCTTAACGACGCAGGTGACGGGCTTATGTCACCGCGATTTTCGTGTCTGAGGCCCATCGTCAAGCAGTGTTATAGCTTCTGGAAATACTATATTCCGCGCGAAGAGACGATGAGACCCATCCTCGTTAAGGTTACAAAGAGTGGAACCATGATGAACGAATTGGTTCCTGATGATCTCATGCGCGAATCTATTTCGGTTCCGTGTCTAGCCGAGCAAGAGGTTATCGGGGGCACTCTCACGCAGTTAGACCGTCTCATCACCCTTCATCAGCGTGAGCCACGATTTGCTGATACAGGTTAAATAAGAGTCGAAAGAGCCCTCATGACGATGTCAATGTCCTTGTTCTCGAGCTCTTGGATGACGTGCAGATAGGTTTCCTGAGTGGTGGTCATGCTTGCATGCCCGAGCCTTCGGGATACGCTGGCGATGGATACGCCAGCGAACAGCAAAAGTGATGCATGCGTATGCCGCAGCCCGTGGACGGATATGGCAGGCACGCCAACATTTTTGCAGTGGCGCGCTAAAACGCTGTTAGCCGTCGAGTTATAGACCTTTCCCTTCGCAAATATGGGCTCAGTCGGCGGAAGATCTTTGAGCAACCCAGAAAGTTGCATGATGAGTTGCCAGTCGAGTTGAACCTTCCGCACCGAGGAGGCGTTTTTCGTGGGGACGAATCCACCGCCGTTCTTGTAATCCCAGGTCTTGTTCACCGAAAGCGTTTGATGAGCGAAGTCAAAGTCTTCGGGGGTAAGCCCAAGGGCTTCGGAGAAGCGAAGGCCCGTTTTAGCGACTACGAGAATAAGCCAATCCCAACTCGGCCCGCCTGATAAATCAAGGTCGCCGAGCATGGCATGAAGCTCAAACTGATTGAGATACTTGATCTTTTTCGCACGCGGCTGTTTTCCTTTAATAATAGCCTTGCGCGTAGGGTCGCGGGGAATGAATCCTTCGTCAACTGCGTCAAGGATCGCCCCCTTAAGCTGATGGTGGAAGTCCATGGTTGTCTGGCGTTCGTGGTGCTCTGCGTAACCATTGATGAGCTGCTGGTACGAGGTCCGGTCCAGATCTTTTATCTTCAGGTCTGGAATCAGTTTGGCTAGCCAAGACTGCGTGAGACGGTACTTTCCCATGGTGACCTCACGGATGGCCCCTTCTTTGTAGACGCTAATCCATTGCGAGTAGTAATCGCAGAAAAGCGACTCTTCATTGATACTGATTGGCATTTTTACCCTCTTTCATCATGCGAGGTGGCTCACGCTGATGAAGGGTGATGAGGGCGTCGAGACGTGTCATGAATGCCGAAATGCAGCACTGCTCTTGTTTTGCTGGCAGCCAGATTGGTGTCTTCTTTCCCGTCTCGATAGTGTAAGTGCCAACGGTTCCGATGCCAGCCGCCTCATTGATGAAGCTTTGGATGGTGCCAGCAATGAAGCTGTGGTAGAAGAATTCGCCATCTATCTCGCCTGCATTCTTAAACCAGATGATGTTCCCATCTTTGAAGTAGGTTGGGTTTTCGCTGGTCACAAGCCATGGAACCCCTATTGTTCCGACTCCCGTAACCAAGAGATCTCCCACGGAAACCTTGCCTGACTGGGCGGAGTATTCCTGATACATCTCTTTCGAGATGAAAAGAGGATCATCGATAGGCTCATTCTTCGCGAAAGCAACAAGATCGCGCGCCCGCAAGAAGCGAACGCCCTCATCTGTCCAGTCCTCTTGATGAACCCGACGAACTGAGGCTACGTCCATCAGCTCACCCAACTTACGCTGTTCCCAAGCTGGCATGAAAAGGCCGGGAGCGTATCCCGGCCTCAGGCGATTACCTGACGTGTCATGCGATGTCGAAGCCACCGGACTCGAGGAAGCTCCTCAGCAGCTTGTCGACCCTGGCATTAACCTTGAAGGGAGGGATCTTTGTTCCCTCGACGCTCTCGAAGTATGTCCGAGCCTTAGCCTTGTCAACGGTGTCCACAAGCGCCTTGAATCTTCCGAAGTCGTTAATATTGGCTTCGTTGATGTTAAGCCTCATCATGGCCTCAAGCTGCTCCTCGTCAACGCCGATGGCTTCGACGAGCTTGGCGACCTGCTTCTTCCGGGCGCGCTGGGCGTAGCGGGTGATGTAGTCCCTGAGCGTCATTCCCGGCTCGACCGAGACCTCTCCGGACTGGATGTCGTGGATGAAGAGTTCCGCAAACCCCTGGTCCTCCTGGGACAACGTAGCGAAGGTACGATGGAGGTTCGCGTAGAGAGCATCGAGCTCCTCGGGCGAGACATCTCCCTGCTCGAGAGCCTTGAGCCACTTGGTGAAGTTCTCGTTCATGTACTGGGTGTCGATAAGCCCGGTGTCGATCTCGGTGAGATAGCCCTTGATGTCGAACGGGGCAACAGGCGCTGTTCCGTCCTCGGAAGGATCGATTCTCGTGCTCAGTTCCTTGTACCTTTGGACCAATGCGTTGAAGCGACTCTCGTCGAACACGACTTCGACCGTCTGGATTGTTCCGGTATCGGGGTCCTGATCTCCGAAAACCTCAGCATCGCCCCAGGAGAAGCCCTGCACCTTGGCAGCCTCAAGATGCTCGTGGAACTCGTTGAACAGCTCGGCGAACTTCGCCTTGGCCGCGTCACTCTCGGGCAGAGTACTGAAGTCCTCGCTCCCGCTTTCCTTGAAGACGGCTTCCATCTGGGCGAACAGCTCGTTGCACTTGGCCATGTTCTCGGGTAGCTTGCTGGCGAACAGGCCGAATGGCTTGTCCCCGGAATAGAGCTTCACCGCCTCCTCGATGTTGCGACGCATAGTGTGGGGCTTGCGGTAATAACGGATGATACCGAAGGGCTTCTCGTCGCCCGCGAACAGGCGGTTGGTACGGCTGAACGCCTGGATGAGCAGGGCGTAGTCGATGAGCTTGTCCAGATAGAGGATGTTTATCCACTTGGAGTCGAATCCGGTGAGCATCTGGTCCACCACAATGAGGACGTCGATCCTCTCTTCGGGATGGTTTTCAACGTTGAGATGCGGTTTCTTGTGGGCCAGGCGCGCGGCCATGTCCTTCTTCATGGCCGCGTGGGTCGGTATCGTGTACTCCTTGCCGTATGTGGCGTTGTAATGCTCAATAATCTCCTTGAGGCCCTCCTCCTTGTTTATCGCCTTGTCGCCCGAATTGTCGATGTTCGGGTCGAAGAGCGCCGTGACCTTGAGCTGCGGGACCTCGTCCCTGAACATCCTGAAGTACTCGATAGCCTCGGCGATGGAGCTGGTGGCCAGGATCCCATGGAACTTGCCGCCATGGGAGATGCGCTCCCAGCCGGACAGGATGTCCTCCACCACCTTCCTGCGGTGCTCGTCGTCCTGGTACTGAACAGATGGCACGAAGTGCTCGATGCCGTGCTTCTCGGAACCGGGCTTGTCGTTGACGTCGCCCATGCCAACCTTGGACGTATCCATCCAGTAGTAGTAAACCTTGCTCTTGCGGTCGTCCAAGAGAACGTCGCCAACGCTGTCCGCCTTGGCTTTATTCAGCGCCACCGCCTCGCGCACGGAGGCGTCCTTGAAGGTGCACACCATGTAGGGGTCGAATCCCAGCACGTTGCCGTCGCGAATGCCGTCAGCGATGCTGTAGCGGTGTAGCTCATCGCCGAAGACATCCGTGGTGGTGGACATCTTCTTTGCGTTCTCCTCGTGGATGGGAGTGCCCGTGAACCCGAAGAACAGGGCGTCGGGGAAAGTGTTCTTGATCGTGCGTAGCATGTCGCCGAAGGTCGAGCGATGGCATTCGTCGATGATGAACACGATGCGCTTGCCCCTCATCTGCTCCAGGTCGGAATCGGTGATACCGCCCTCCTCGGAGCGGATAAGGCTCATCTTCTGGATGGAGGTGACAATCAGCATGTCGTTGACGGAGCTACTCTTGAGCCGGCTGCGTAGCTCCGCGGTGTTCTCCGTGCCCTGCACAGCATCGTCGGCTGCTGCGAACGCACGGTACTCGGCGAGGCTCTGGGTTCCCAGCTCGATGCGGTCCATGAGGAAGACCACCTTGTCAGCCTTTCTAGAATTGGCGATGAGCTGCGCACTCTTGAAGCTTGTCATGGTCTTTCCAGAGCCCGTGGTGTGCCAGATGTACCCGCCGCGAATGCCCGGCATGCCCCATTGCTTGCGAGCGTTCACCTTGGCAACGCGGTCGGAAATCGCACGCGCCGCGTAAAGCTGGTAGCTGCGCATGACCTTGAGCGCGCCGTCGGACTCGTCGGCGACAGTGTAGGAGCCGATGAGCTGGTGCGCTTCGGGAATCGAGAGGAATTTAGAGGCGATGGTCTTCCAATCGTTGACGGGTTCGTTGTTGAAGTCCGCCCAATGGAAACAGAAACGCTCATTGACCTTCCCTCCGGTGCCGGGGGAGGCGAAATAGAGCATCTCTTCAGGGTTCATGGCGACGAACACCTGGACCAAGGAGAAAATGCCGGTGAAGACTCCCTCGTGCAGGTACTTGCCGATCTGATTGACGGCCTGGCTCGCAGGGACGCCCGTGCGCTTGAGCTCGATGTGGATCACCGGCATGCCGTTAATGAGCAGCATCACGTCGCCACGGCGGACACCTGTCAGTTTGCTCGACGTGGTGAACTGGGGCTGCTGTGCAATCTGGTACCGCGTCTGGCCACTGGCAATCTCCTGCGCATGGAAGATCTTGAGGGAGACCTCCTTGCCACAGTGGAGCTTATCGTCTGCATTGTCTCGCGTAATGGCCACGGTCTTGCCGTTGATGAAAGCGTTGAGTTTCAGCGGGGTTCGCAGGGATGCCACCTGCTCCAGGATTTGCGCCATCTCAGAGTCAGTAAGGGGACAGCCGTTCAGACGATCGATGTTGTTGTTGTTCTCGAAGATAATGGAGGCCCAGTTGTCTACGAGCTGCTTCTCGGTGGGGTTCCAGAGAACTCCGTCCTTGTCATCCCAGCCGTTGTTCTTGAGATTGGCGATGAGCGCCTCTTCGAACTGGGCTTCGTTCTCGAAAATCATGCTGCCTCCTTTTCTGGTGATAGAGCGTGGGGGTGCGTCGTATTTCGCGCACGCTGATGAAGGGTGATGAGGCGGTCGAGGCGGGAGAAGAAGGTGCCGATGGCGGCCTGCTCGGGAAGCGAGGGAGCCAACAAAGGCATCTCCTTCATCTTCGAGAAGTCAACGCTTTCTACGGTCGTCCCCGTCTTCCCGTAGTCTCGCAGCAGGCTTTCGTTGTGGACTATGAAGTGCTGCAGAAGCCATGGCCCAATGCACTTTGAATTCGGTTGAATGACACGAATATCCTGATTGACCGTAGAAGGTTTGCGCAGCTCAGCAATGGGAAGGGTGTGCCGGAGTATGCCGCTTCGCGTGACCATAACAAGCGAGCCCTCAGGGTATAGCTTGAGCTCCGATGCGCCCGCTTCGGTGATCTTCGTTGTCGTATCGTCAAGGTAATGCTGCTTCACATCCTGCGATGTAACCCAAAGAATCGAGCCGCCGTTATAGTTCGCAGGGTTAGCCATCGAGGGCGTATGTCCACCTCCAAATGATCCAAAATCCCCCAACTTACGCTGTTCCCAAGCTGAATGTTTAACTCGGGTCTTATTCATTCGAAAGGCCCAAGTCTTCAGTTTTATAAACGTAATATCCCTCGTAGTGGTAGCTCGCGTCGATGCCCTTCATGAACACTTCTCGGTCGTCAATCGCCGTCGTGAGCGCGGATTTCAGGACATGCTTGATCTCAATGGCGCGAACAGGGCTTCTCTCCATGGCAAGTAGGTAGTCTTCCTTGTCTACCTTGCTCCAGTCGACAACCTCTCCCAGTTCCGTTTTGAGAATGAGGTCGAGCCAGATTCGCGCGCTCCTGCCGTTTCCTTCCCTAAAGGGATGAGCGATGTTCATCTCGACGTATTTGTCCACGATCTCATCGAAGGTAGACTGGGGCATCTTTTCGATCGAATCCAAGCTTGACTTAAGATACATAAGGGGAGCGAATCGAAAACCGCCCTTAGCAATGTTCACCGTGCGAATCTTGCCGGCAAATGGATAAACATCCTGAAAAAGGTACCCATGTATCTTGAACAAGCTCTCCACTGAGCCCGCAGTGAGCTTGTCGAGCAGGCCTTTTTCGAAAAGCTCAAGCGCACGTATCTTGCTGAGACGTTCTTCCTTGCGAGCAAGCTCTGCCTGATCCGTGAGGCCCAATATATTCTCTAGTGCCATACGTATCTCCTAAACAAACATCTTCTCAAGGAGAGATTTCTTCACATTTTTCAGTGCGTTCAACTTACGCTGATGAAGGGTGATGAGGTGGTCGAGTTGTGAGAAGAAAGAGCCGATGGCTTCCTGCTCGTTCGAACTAGCCGGTATAGAAAACTCAGTTTCCGAGACCAAGCTCCAGTCCGCGCGAGGCATCTTTGATCCAGCCGAGACATTTGCAACAGCAGAAAACGCCTCGCTTTTTACCATCGTATAAAGATAATTAGATGTAACCTCATCGGGTTTCAAAACCCACCAGTCACCAACTGCTATACCCGTAAATGCAGGTAGAAGCCAATTTTGAAGATATGGACGTAACTTGCCGTAAAGAACATCACCTGGCTCAAACAATAGCCCGGACTTCCTCCCAGCTTTATCGTTCAAATCTTTGTTCAAGATGCCTTGGCTCGATACGATGTCGTCATATTCGACATTCAAAAGAGTCGGATCACTTGATGCATTAGACGAGCGGTGAGCGATTTCTGAGAACTTACGCTGTTCCCAAGGGTCAGTGAAACCCTCGAAGCGTATTTCTGGCACAAACTCGCCGGGTTTCGGAAACATCTTCTCAAGGAGAGATTTCTTCACATTTTTCAGTGCGTTCAACTTACGCTGATGAAGGGTGATGAGGTGGTCGAGTTGTGAGAAGAAAGAGCCGATGGCTTCCTGCTCGTTCGAACTAGCCGGTATAGAAAACTCAGTTTCCGAGACCAAGCTCCAGTCCGCGCGAGGCATCTTTGATCCAGCCGAGACATTTGCAACAGCAGAAAACGCCTCGCTTTTTACCATCGTATAAAGATAATTAGATGTAACCTCATCGGGTTTCAAAACCCACCAGTCACCAACTGCTATACCCGTAAATGCAGGTAGAAGCCAATTTTGAAGATATGGACGTAACTTGCCGTAAAGAACATCACCTGGCTCAAACAATAGCCCGGACTTCCTCCCAGCTTTATCGTTCAAATCTTTGTTCAAGATGCCTTGGCTCGATACGATGTCGTCATATTCGACATTCAAAAGAGTCGGATCACTTGATGCATTAGACGAGCGGTGAGCGATTTCTGAGAACTTACGCTGTTCCCAAGGGTCAGTGAAACCCTTGAACCTGATCTTTGGTTTTCTACTCTCCACGCTACTCACCACCAAGGAGCTTCTGAAGCTCAGCCAATCCGGCCATGTCGAACTCGTCTCCCACCAGGTTGTCGATCATGGTGGAAAGCTCCCTCTCGCTCGCCTCGATCTGCTCGCTGAGGTCTTTCAGCGTCGTTTCGTATTTGGAGCTGAGGGCGTCTACCTTCGAGGCCAGGTCATCAACGAGGACGCTTGGCATTCCGTACACGGCGTTTGCGAACGGCGCAATCCATTTCTTGGAGAGAAGCTCTCGGACTTGCTCGTCAGTCAACGCTTCAATGGTCTCCTTGCATGATGCGTGAAGCTCGGCCCCGGCAGTCTTGATCTGACCCTTGAGCTTCTTCTGTTCATCGATGAGATCTTGGACGCGTTTCAGCGTTGCGGCATAGCCCCTGAGCTCGGGATCTGTTTTGGCCTCCGCGGCAAGAGCCTTCGCGAGTTTCTTGACCTCGGTGGCCTTCCATGCCGCGTTGTCGTCGTCGAGCGCCTCCGAGAGGGCCTCGCGCTCCTCTTCGGAGAGCTCCTCGGCGCTTTGGTCGATGTCGGACGTGCATGCGCTCAGCTGTTCTTCTAGTGCCTTGATCGCATCGGATTGATCCTTGAGCAGCGTCGCCTCGATCAGATAGAACGGGATAACGCGCCCCTCCCAGCCGTCTTGAACCTCGACTTCCTTGTTGTTCTTCTTCTTGATCGCCATGCGCGGGTCGACCTTGGTGGCGGCGGACATGCCTTCGGTTTGGAGCACCTCCAGGTCGAGAGATACATTCGCTGTCCATGTGTCGTCAAGCGCCTGGTACGCAGCATACGGATCGGCAAGCTCGATGCCTTCGAGAGCCTCGAACAGCTTGGAGGCGATCGACTGCTCCATCCTTGCGGCATCTACCGCGCACGGGTCGGAGATAAGCGCATCGTGAACCCAGTCGATGACGGGGGCCACGCATGCGTTGAACGACTCGCGGTACGCCGCCACATCGGGATTTGCCTCAATCGCCGCACGGACGTCCTCCACAGTAGGCATCACGTACGCGCCGTCGCCCGCGAAGAGCTGGTCGCGCAGACTCGGCCAAGCGTTCCAATACCGCTCAAGCTCATCGACTTCACTAGCGGGAATCCCGCCAAACATGCTCGCGTAGATGTCCCAGCTCTCGGGTCTATCCGACGAGTCCACATAGCGCGGGATATTCAGGTTGTAGTCGTTGGAGCGGATCTCATCAAGAGAGACGAGACGGCTGAAGCCTTCGACGCTCTTACGCTCACACACGACGTCAGAGATTCGCTTGATGTCACACGCGCGCAGTTTGTTGTTCTTGCCGACCTTCTCAAAGCCCTTGGAGGCGTCCACGATCAGCACATCGGACTCGTCGCGCTTCTGGCGCAACACCATGATGATTGTGGGGATACCGGTTCCGAAGAAGATATTGGCCGGCAGACCGATGATGGCTTGGATATGGCGGTTCTCCAACAGGTTGCGCCTGATCTGGCCCTCCTCGCCACCGCGGAATAACACGCCATGGGGCAGAACGATGCACATGATGCCCTCGGGGCGCAGGTGGTAGAGGTCATGCAGGAGGAATGCATAATCTGCTTTGCTTTTGGGAGCTAAACCGTATGCATAGCGCGGATCAACGTCCTTGTCGGTAGGGTCCCAGCGCTGGGAATACGGCGGGTTAGAGACAACCGCGTCCACATAGAGCGGGGTGTAAGTACCCGCAGGGTCTGACTCGTCGAAGTAGGGCCAGTCATCTTCCAGGGTGTCGCCATTTCGCGCGGTGATGTTTGAGGGCAGGATGCCACGCATGATTAGGTTCATGCGCGTGAGGTTGTAGGTGTTCTCCTTGAGCTCCTGGGCGAAGTACTTGATGCCGTCCGAGCTGCCCACGCGCTTGGCGACGGCCTTACCGATGTTAATGAGCAAAGAGCCGGAGCCAGAGGTCGGGTCGTAGATAGAAATCTCGCTCTTCTCCCTACAGTGGTCAGCCACAATCTCGCTCATCAGCTGACTAACTTCGTGAGGCGTGTAGAACTCGCCGGCCTTCTTGCCGGCGTTCGCGGCGAAGTTGGAAATGAGATATTCGTAAATGAAGCCCAGGACGTCGTAGTCAGCACGGCCGTCCATGGGGATATCCTTGATAGTGTCCAGCAGGTCACGGATGGCCTTCGTTTGAGCGGCGGCGTTCTCGCCGAGCTTGGACAGGCCGGTCTCAAGAGTCTCGAAGATACCCTCGAACACTTTCTTGTGAGCCGGGTTAATGTTGCGATTGAAGGCCGAGATGGAGGTTCGCACGTCGTCGACGGAGAATTTACGACTTGTGTCTGCGAAGTCCTCGGACAGCCAGGTGGAGAAGAGGCTCTCGTGTCCGATGAAGTAGCCGATGTTCTCCCGAATGTACTCAACGGTCTCGCGGTCGTCCTCGGAAAGCGCTCGGATGTCCTCGTCCTCGAAGTCACGCGCTTTGCACCAGCGAATCTCTGTTTCTGACAGGAACTTATAGAAGATGAAGCCCAGGATGTAGTCCTTGTACTCGTTGGCCTCGATCTTGGAGCGCATCTTGTTGGCTGACTCCCAGATCTTCGATGCGAGCTGTTGCTTGTTCATTTACTCCATTTCTTTCCTGTAGACGACTCTAGTGTGTTGCCGTTGTTGTTTACCCCTTCTGTCCAGCCGTTTTGCCTTCCGCCCAACGCGAATACGGCAGTGGCACTGGGAGAATTGAATTCAAGATCGTCTTCGAGGGGCATGATTCCTCTTTGTCAGGGCTTGTCTGGGGGTGAGGAATGTTCGCGTTGTCCGTTTCGTATGAGCCGTGGGAAGTGATGGAAGAAATCGATGTTGCCTCAAGAGCGTCGAGAACACCTCTGTCGATGCTGGCCTCGTCGTCCAAGAATATGATGGCCCTGTTCCAGGATGATTTCCTTGCCTTGTGCGCGTCCAATCGGGTCACGCTTTGAGTTGTCTGGCCCGCGTAAACGCGGTTTAGGTTCCCGTGGCCTTCATCGAGAAGGTAGTAGATTCCTCGAGGCGGGATATCCGGCAATTGTTTGGTCTCTAGGAACTTATCCCTGGGGATAACGCTGGCCACCAGAGACCCACCCTCGACACGGCAGACGCGAATGCCGTCGGGATCGCCTCCGATGAGCTGTATTGTGCCGATTTCGAGGCTAATCATCGTGTCACCTCCTCAGCCCAATCAGCAAGTTGTGCGATAAGCCCGGCTCGGACCATCGCACTGAAGTTCGTCCCTTGGAGTGCAGCTGCGGCCTTTGCAGCATCACGTAGGTTCTCGGGAAGCCTGATGGTAATGGCAACCTGCTCGCCTTGTGCGAGGTATTGCTGTATTTCGGTAGGATCAGCGCCGTTCTTCACTAGCTCTATATAACTCATTGAATGCTCCCGAAACATTACTTTTGCAATACAAGATATTTTAACTCAAAACGAACACCGAACAACATCGTAAGCGCGAAATTCGGCGACGAGCGCTTTCCACGCCTTAGCGCGCCTTAGAGCGCGTTAGAAATTCGCGGCGCAATAACCCCCTCCTATCGCCCGCAAAACCAGCTTGCCCACTAGGGCACAATCACGCACCCTTAGTCACAAGGAGCGGCAGCCCCGCTCAAAGGAGGGCAAGCGATGGACTCACACGCAAACGAACATGGCTTCAGCCTCAACGTCCCAGTCAGACCAACTCCAACACCCGCAAAACCTCGCCAACACAACAAAAAGCCCCCACCAAACCAACAGGTTTGTCGTTTAAGCCTAAAATTGTATTCGGCTATTCGACGAAAGAAAGACCCCGGAACACTTGTTTCCGAGGTCTCTGCTTCACATTTATCCCCTGTTTCAGCAGGTGACTATCTCATATTCTGTCTTCAATTGAATATAACTGACTACCAGATATGACCCTGCTCAATAGGTGCGACAAGTGTTCGTCTACTCCCACTCAATCGTTGCATGGCACGTTTTGATGTAGTCAGCGGGGCGGGTGAGCTGGGATTCCCTCTACTCTACTATCGCGAAAACCGTGTAGTCACCCTGTAGTCAGCACTAACTACATGCGATGTAGTCACCTGGGGAGAGTATTTTCACCCGACCGAAGAGTGACACGTCTGACCTGCGGAAACGCAGTTCGGTTGCGCGCAACTGACTACATGGGCGAAAGAAGCGCCGACGGGGCGGGGTGCTCCCCGACCCAAGAGTGACAAATTCCGAGTGAAGAGTGACAGCCCTGAGCTGGGGAAATGTTGATCTGGACTTAGCAAGTGACTACATGCGTCAATACCGACTATGCAGACTGACCCGAAACCCTCGATCCCCACGCCGCAATTCGTCCCTGCAGCTCTGTGATAGAGACATCTTTTAGCTGCCGTTTCACATGGGTTTGATCTAATGTGTAGAGCATCAGCAAGACGCATTGCGCACAGCTTCTTTTGTTTTCGTAACTGAATCGCTCAAATCTATCGGAGGGGTTCATTGTGCTCACCCTGTCCTTTAGATGGCTCTCATCATTCAGCATTAGACGGTACATGGCGTTTTTTATATAGGGAAGATGCGGTCCAAGTCGACTGGCGAGGTCTTGATCTCTAAAGAGCTCCTCCACTCCTATTCCGTAGTTGAATGTGCCATAGCCCTCAACGATTCTTCTCAGGATGTTGCCGATGACATACGACTCGTCCAAATCCTCCGTCGTCGAGTTTGCGAAACGATAGGCCCTATTCAGGAGGGCTGCATACTCCGTTCCCTTAGTGACGGCTTCGGTGGCGGTGCCAACAAGTTTACGGGTGTTGTATGCGAAGCTCTTTGACATCGTAAGCAAACGTATGTCATCAAACACCTTCTGCAGGTCATGCGTAACACTGGAGTCATGCGTGAATACCGTAATTTTGCTCTCGTCATTTGACTGAAGTATGCATTCTGCTCGTTCACGAATGAGCGAGCAGACACCAACCCTGTTCTCCATGTCGAAGCTCGATATCGGGTCGTCGAGAACAACATACTGAGGATCATCGTCAGCGTGTCCTTGTTCCTTACCTTCCCCGCTTTCCGTAAAGAAGTAGCAAAGAGCCAGGACATTTCTCTCGCCAGTCGAAATATTGTCCGGGGCAACTGACTGTCCATGGGACAGCACTTTGTATTGTTCGCCATCCAGTACGAGCTTGAACCTGTCGGAATCGAAGTACACATTCGCGAGATACGAGTTGATGACGTCAACTGCAATGTCGATTTGCTTTAATGCCGCTTCTTGTTGCTGCTTTTCCGATAGAAGCCGCCTGTGCTCTGCCAGCTTTTCTCTCTTAGCATCCCTAGACTTTGCGAGGTCGCCTTCCGCCGCATGCCAGGACTCGATGTCCTGGCATGCGTCAGTTCGACTTATCTCATCGTTAAGCCTCAAGAGGTCCTTCTCTAAGGTATTTCTATCTTTGATGGCACCGTTGATAGATTCGATTTCGGAGTTTACGCTCTCGACCGCAACCTCGAGCTTTTTCAGCGCCGCATCCAAGCCCAATACACCTGCGGTTTGAGCCGTATAGATGTTTGCCTTGCGGAGCTCAATGCGCAAATTGTATTCGTTTACAAGACGATTTGCCTCACGAAGAGCATCTTTCAAGTCGGCTTTCGCTGATTCGGTGACCTGGTCTGGAATATCGACAGTCTCGACTAGGCGAGGGAGAGACGCTTTCGAGAGTTCGGCCCTGAATTCCTCAACGGCTTTATTAAGAACCTTGTGGATGCTTGCAACGATTGATTCTTTGTGCTCCCGAGAAACCTCCTGCTGGCACATCGGGCATATGTGTGTGCCTTCCGACGAAAAGACGCTTACGGCGGTATCGACAATAGTCTGGTTGTCGTTCTTCACTAGCTCGAGAATTCTCTGCTCTCGTTCAGAAAGTTCCGGATTGTCAATCTGTCTGCTGAGTAGCTCCGTTAGATAGCCCTCATCGTATGGTGCGATGTCGATGGAAGGAACGGGGCTAATCTCGTCTTGCCCAGCTGCCCTGGCTTTCTCAAAGATGCTGAGCTTGACTGCAAACCTCTGCCCTAGCGTCTCCCTAGTTTCTTCTGTGTTGGCGTTTTGCACGTCTGACCAGGAGTTTTTGTTAAGATTTGATTTCTTTCCGGTAATTTTCTGGCAGCGTTCTGCCCAGCCGGCGCTTTTGACGCTCTCTTTTGCCTTCTTCTCTAATTTGTCGACCGAATTTGAGCCATTTTCAAGTTCCGCGATTTTGCTGTCTAACTCTTCTATTTCTGCAGTTACATCTCGGATGCCTTTCTCGGTCTCCTCAATAGCTTCGGCTGCCGATACTTGCTTGCCCAGCATCACAATTGAGTCAAGGCCGTCGCCTTTAATTCGGGTCTTTGACTCGACGTAATCCTCGTCGAATACCCTTATGCCAGCACATTCATTGTCAGTGAGTGACAACGCTCTCTTGTTCTCGTCATAGAGATAACCGTTGGATTCCCCTCGGCTAATCACTGCAATCTCTCGGGCAATCGTAGATTTACCCGAACCGTTATGGCCGAAGATTACGGAAGCGCGAACCGGCTTAGGATTGTTTCCTTCACTCTGCAAGCTTCCAAAGAGGTCTATGTCATGCCCAGAATCAAAAGCTCCGCTGCATACATGAACGCCGAGTATCGAGGAAATATTGCTTGCCATTCAAGCTCCCTTCTTTTCCAGCTAGAACATGTGCGCATTGCACACAACATGGGTTTTGCGACTCCTGCTTGCTATTATAAAAAACCATTACTTATACCGAGTCGCGAAAGCGATGAGCGATGGGTAACCGAGTCGTTTTTTCGACCAGTCATGACTTAGCGAGCTTTAGCGTGACCTAACGCCCCGCGTGGCTTTGCTCACGCGCCTCCCATCAGGTATCTCTCTGCTTGTCCCGTCGAAAGGATGAGACTCCTTGGGCCTCGTTGCGGCCCGAGGGCGCCAGATGCCAGACGGAAGAACGGTAGGCCATCCCATGAAAGACGACATCCTCCGGATGCCGCGCGACGCGTTCCCGGTTCATCGGGGAATATCGGATAGCGATGCCGAAAGCCGCGAGAATGCCGTGGCGGGGATACGGGAATCTGCCGCCTCCTCGACATCCGAAACACACAACCTGCCCGACGGTCTCATGGACGTGCCGCAGGTCGCGGACTACTCGCGCGTATCGAAGACGTCGGTCTACAAGCTCATCGAACGGCAGAAGATCCCCGCCATAAGGATCGGAAGACTACTGAAAAGCGATACTGCTATTGGCCAATCAATCACGCCTGTTCTTACCGGTGTAATCATCAATGTCATTCACGGTAAGACGAAGCAAATCGCCCTCTGCGATTCCTCGCTTCAGTCCCATGTCTTTTCTGAGTTGCATAAGGACCTTTTCCATTCCGAACAACAAGTCATTAGGGTCGCTAAGCCCCCTTGAAGAGGCAACCCGCCAGTTCCCCCAAGCCTTAATCGCTTTGGAAGAGCCCCAAAGGGTCAGCTCTTTCGTAAACTGGTTGAATAGATTAATCAACTCTTCTTGAGTGAATTCCTTGCCCGTTTTGGTCTGGGACTGAAAGTCGTAGAACATTGAAATGAGCTGCATGTATGGCTTTTCACGATGCATTCGCAAGTACTCGTTGCGCTTCATGACGTTGCTCGCAACATTACCAGAAACGTACGTAATCACGGATACCGTTGCGGTTATTAGCGCGACTACAATCGCAGAGTCCAGAGTCGAAAGAGATGCAAAGAAGGCTGCGACTCCAGGGCCGGCAAGATTAATCAGAACTGCAGTTCCACATGCAACGATAAGCACAATCAAAAGCAGGGCCAGTAGCCCTTTAATTATCGGCCATAACTGAGAATTCCTGTTTTTCTCTTCATTAAGAGAGCCCATCTGGCCGCTCCCACTCATATTGCCGCTCCTAGTATCTTCCCCGCGGTCTGGCAGCACTGCACGAGCTCAATGCCGGCTGCATAGGGATTCTTCTTCGCATACTTGCTCCACAGCGCGAGCATCGTTTTGTCAGTTGCGACCTCGTCGAGGATTTCCTGCCACTGCGTCATCATCTCCGTGCTCCCGCGCTTGGCGCATGTACGTTTGAGTGCTTCCCGCAACGTGGGGATGTCGCAGCTGCCACCCCTGGTTCGCCAGAGCAGATGTATGTCGTAGAAGTCGCGCGGGCGGGTGTTGGCTACGCCTCGCGAGACGGCGGTCTCGAGCTTCTCGGCGAGCACCGTCTCGAGTGGGTAGGACATCAGGCTGACGCTTCCCCCGTCGAACAGGAGCGGGTAGTCGTAGACGATGGGGCCGGGCGTGATGCTGTCGCCCGTGGTAACGTCGATTTTGAGAGGCACTGCCATGGGCGGATACATCGCCTTGAGGAGCACGCATATGCCCGGGTAGTCGTCGGCCTCCCTGATATCCTCGGTGCGGTCGAACTCGAAGGTCCAATCATCGTCGATGCTGACAGCCGCCACCTCGCGGAAAACCTTCTCGGCGGATTCATGCGTCAGCGTGAAGCCGGTGACCGTCGTGTCGAGGTCCATCGTGGTCCTGGACGCCACGCCCACGAGGGAGGAGATGAGCATGCCACCCTTGATGACGACGTTGTCGCGCCATTTTGATTTCGAGAGGCGCTCGAGGAGCCTCTCGAAGAGGTAGCTCTGCATCAGGGACTGCGCGGGGATGCCCGCTTCCTTCGCTCTGGCGTTGATGCGCGCCTTGAGCTGCATCGCGTTCTTGGTCCTCACAGCAGCACCTCCAGGTAGTTGCGGATTTTGGTCTCCACTCCGAGGTTGCGAGCATAGGCAACTAGCTTTATGGGATCCCGGCCCTTTTTCTTAACGTAAGATTGCATCGCCGGAACCACCAGCTGGGAGTCAGGCGTGCCCTGGCCGCGAACGATGTCGCAGAGCGTCCTCTCGACGTCATACGCCCTGACTATGTTGCCGTATTCCGTCTGGATATCGCAGAGACCGAGACCTAGGACGTCGTCGGCGCAGGTGCGGCATGCGATGCCGGCTGCCTTGGCCGCAGTCGCGTTGTAGCTCCTGGGGAAGGTCATCGTCAGGGCGAAGGGCGCACGGTCGGTCATGCCGTGGAGGAAGAGCGCCGTGTCGTCCGAGAAAATGCCGCGCGAGAAGCGGTGCTGAGCTATGTAGAGGGGATCCTCCCACACGTCGGGAAGCGCATAGAGACCGCGGTCCACCTGGACGAGCTCACCGGCGCGCACGGCTTCTGTGAGCTTGCGTCTGGGAATTCCGGCGTCCGTCACCTGAGCGCTGGTGACGTAGCCGTTGCAGTTCGTGGCTATGTCCAACAGAGCGTCCGTCTCTTCTCCTCTCACATGCGTACTAACGCGCTTAATATTATCTAATATTCAGCACAAATGTACAACTGGTAAGTGAGAAGCAGTAAGTCACGCTCACATCGCTGTATGAAGAGCATTTCCGCAGGTTAACGCTCATGAAATAAGTTCAGGAATCCGAAGATTCCGGGCTTACTCTCATTTGTCACTCCCCAAAAGTCCCGATGGCTTTGTCCAATACATGGCACTAGTTGCAAGGCAGCGCGACTAGACGTGCAGGATGAGACTAGATGGAATGGGCTATTTCCCTATTCCCACTCAATCGTTGCCGGCGGCTTCGACGTCACGTCCAGCACCACGCGGTTCACTTCAGCAACCGAGTTGGTGATGCGCGTCGAGATCCTCGCCAGTACGTCGTACGGCAGACGGGTCCAGTCTGCGGTCATCGCGTCTTCCGAAGAAACGGGACGCAGGACGATCGGGTGACCATAGGTGCGACCATCACCCTGAACACCCACGGAACGAACATCTGCAAGCAGAACGACCGGACACTGCCAGATTTCAGAATCGAGGCCGGCAGCAGTCAGCTCTTCGCGAGCAATCAGGTCAGCTGCACGCAGGATATTGAGGCGTTCCTTCGTGACCTCACCGATGATGCGAATACCGAGGCCCGGGCCCGGGAAGGGCTGGCGCTCAACCAGGTAGTCGGGCAGACCGAGCTCGCGACCAACGGCGCGGACCTCGTCCTTGAACAGCGCGCGCAGAGGCTCAACGAGCTCGAACTTCATGTCGTCGGGCAGGCCACCAACGTTGTGGTGGCTCTTGATGTTTGCCGCGCCCTCGCCGCCACCAGATTCGACAACGTCAGGATATAGGGTGCCCTGGACAAGGAATTTGACCTCGCCACCTTCCGCACCGATCTGTTCAATGACCTGCTTCTGAGCAGCCTCGAATGAACGAATGAACTCACGGCCGATGATCTTGCGCTTGGTTTCCGGATCGGAAACGCCCGCGAGCGCGCTGAGGAATCGTTCGGATTCATCGCAAGTAACAACGCGGATGCCCATGCCTCGCGCATAGTCGCCTTCGACCTGTTCGCGTTCGCCTGCCCGGAGCAGACCGTGGTCGATGAAGAAGCAGGTGAGCTGGTCACCGACTGCCTTGTGGACCAATGCTGCTGCCACGGAGGAGTCAACACCGCCGGAGAGCGCGCAGATCACCTGAGCGTCGCCAACCTGCTTGCGGATCGCCTCGACCTGTTCGTCAATGATGGAGCCTGCGGTCCATGAGGGTTCCAGTCCAGCGCCTTTGTAGAGGAAGTTCTTCAGAGCGTCCTGGCCGAACTGCGAGTGGCCGACCTCGGGGTGCCATTGCAGACCGAACAGCTTGCGGGAGCGATCTTCGAACGCTGCAACCGGGGTTTCGGAGGTGGATGCGGTGACCTCGAAGCCTTCGGGGGCTGCCTGGACTGCGTCGCCGTGGCTCATCCACACGACCTGGTCGGCGGGAGTGCCAGCGAAGAGGCAGGACGAGGTGCCGACGCAGGCATCCGTATGCCCGTATTCGCGGGTGCCGGTGCGGCCGACGGTTCCTCCGAGTACAGCGGCCATTGTCTGGAAGCCGTAGCAGATGCCGAGCAACGGAACACCGGCATCAAAGATTGCGGGGTCAATCGACGGAGCGCCCTCTTCGTACACGGAGGACGGGCCACCCGACAGGATAATCGCTGCCGGGTTCTTCGCCAGCATGTCGGCGACCGACATGGTGTGAGGAACGATCTCAGAGTAAATGGAGGCTTCACGAACGCGACGGGCGATCAGCTGCGCGTATTGTGCGCCAAAATCAACGACGAGGACGGGGCGTGGAGTTGAATTCATGGCTCAATCGTACCTGTCGCCCGTCAGCGAAACGACCCGCGCGAGCGTTCAACGCGTCTCAACCTGCTCCCCACCAGCGCGCTTGTTCACCAATCACATCCCACTCACTACCCCGCTTGTTCACCAATCACACCCCACTCACCACCGCGCTTGTTCACCAATCGCCACTCAAAAGTACGAGGCTGCGCGTCCCCGTCTCGCCCCCAATCCGGTGAACAAGCGCGATCTAAAACCCACAGGCGCTTGAACAAGCGCGTGCAATGAAGCCCGTTCAAGCACCTCGTTTCTTGAACAAGCGCGGTCGGTTGAGCGCAAGAACACCTAGGGGTACGACACAATAGACTCATGCCTGCCAACGACCGCCAAATGCCAGCCTTCGGCGCTTTCATGCTCGAACGCGGCAAACACGGCAGTCATAAACGCTTCCCAGACGGGCGCAAGCTTTCCGACGCAGAGCGTCACGCACTCCCACTCATCGCGGAATTAAACGCTCCCCTGCAGGCGGCTCGAGACCAGATCGCCAGCGTCTCTCACTCCCCCGACGTCCCATGGTTAATCGATCAGTTCCTCAGCCCCGTCGCACTCGCCTCGAAGAAGCGCGTAAAGCTTCCAAACTGGGACCTCCTCTTGAAAGCAGTTGCGCATATCGAAGGAGCATTTGATGCCGAAGATCCCACGATCGCTCCGGCTCACACCCCAGATGTTCCGCGTAAGAAACTGGTGGCCGGCCTCGTGAATTGGGCTGAGGCAACCCGAACGAGAGCCAGCGACCCACGCTGGAGCGACATCGATGGCCAGCCTGTCACCCACGCGCAATTTGTTGCTTGGCGGGCCTCAACGGCACAGCAGGAGCTTGCAGTCATCCCTCACCTCGAACTACCCGTGCCATTCGCTCATGCCTTGAGGATCGTGCAAGCATGGGACACCGTGCTTGCTGAACGCGGTTATGTTGGCGAGCAGTTTTCTCTGCGTGAAGAGGTTGTTCGACTACACAACTGGCCGGGCGATCAGTGGGTTAACGGCGACGACTATGCTTCGACGCAAAAGCGTTTTCACCGTCGCTTGAAGAAGGCGCGCAAACTCGCCGATGATCCAGTGCGCGACGCGGTAATGCAACGCGCTCTTTACCTGCGCGAGGGGCTCCTCCTCGATGGAGTTGACCCGTTAAAATGGTTCCTTGCAGTGTGTAAGTTCCGCTGGTCTGTGCCGGATATGCTCGACGTCCGCCCGGAGATTTTTACGTGGAAGCTCGCCGAACAGCTCGCTCATCTTGCCGGAGCTCCGGGACACGATGATCAGTCGGCAAGTATCGACCTGTCGACGTTGACCGTGAATGACCCGCGCGAATTAGGGCAAGGTAACCTGCGTGCAGTCAGTGGCCCGCGGATCATGATCGACTTGGATGAAGATGTCGTGACAGCGCTTCCGCCGGGTTGCCGAGTACGGCGTTTCATCGTTTCGGGACAGTCTGCTCTCGGCCCGGATTGGACCGTGTATTGGGTTGATTCAGAACGCGGTGATGCGCGCGTTATCTTGGATCTCGTCGAGTCCGAGAAGCTGCACCCAAACGTCATCTTCGTCTCCGACGGCCAGCCTGACGACCTGGCGAATCTACTACGCCCGTTCTTGGAAGTCGCTTTCGAGATTCCCACGAACCCTCTGACTGCGCACAGTCATATCCCGGGCGTCATGCCACTTTTCCCCGAGCATCCGGATGCGGGGCTGTAGCTTCGAGCCTGATTTCAGGTTGTCAAAGGCTCAGAATGAGTCACGAAAATCTCTAGGTTCCGCGCGTTCCGTGTGCTCTAGGTGTTTCGCGTACTCTAGGTATTCCTTGCAAACTCGCCACTTTACCGCGCTTGTTCACCGTCGCCCCAAAAATAGGAGGCCTCACCGCCACCGCGCTTGTTCACCACCCACACCCCACGTCCCCACCGCGCTTGTTCACCGTTTGCGCAAAAGAATCACCAGGAACGGTGGGTGATTCTCCATAGGAGGCATCCAAAATCGCCATCGTCTTACGCGCAGAGACTCGCGCACTGACGAACGTTTCAACCGCGCGTAACACGCGACGCATGGGAGCGCCAAGGTAAGTCATGTAGCCGTAGAACGCGACCAAACCTCCGACGGTCAGCGAACTGGAAGCAACCAGTCGCGTGCCAAAAACAATGATGATTCCAGTTAAGGACAGAGGTGCAGCCTCGGAAACAACGGCGAGCACCACAACGCCGACCAGCATGGCTCCTCAGAGGTTGGCGCCCATGCCACGCAGATAGCCGCGCATACCACCGCGCAGATCCACTTTTTCGCCACTCGAATTCTTCGTTGGCCACGGCCAACGCTCGGCATCGGCGTCAGACCATCGGCATTTTTCGCGCCTTGCCACCTTTCCTTCGCACACGGCAGTGTACGCAGATGAGATTCCCCTGCCGGAATGTTCCAGCAGGGGATAATCAGTGGACGATGTCGCCGTTTCCGACAACCTCGCCGAGATGTAGGTCAGTGTGCGAAGTGGCGTGTGCCCGTCATGTACATCGTGATACCAGCAGCCTTCGCAGCTTCGATGGATTCTTCGTCGCGGACGGATCCGCCAGGCTGGACGACAGCCTTCACGCCGGCATCAATCAGGACCTGCAGGCCATCAGCGAAGGGGAAGAACGCATCGGATGCGGCAACCGCGCCGATGGAACGCTGCTCAGTTTCGGCGCCAAGAATATCTTCTGCGCGTGCACCGCCAGCGGACTGAATGTCTGTGCCCGCATCCTTGGCCGCGTCACCGGTAGAGCGACCTCCCAGCGTGTTTGCGCGTTCGACTGCAAGCTTGCAGGAATCAACGCGGTTGACCTGTCCCATGCCGACGCCGACCGAAGCCTCGTCCTTAACCAACAGGATCGCATTGGAGCGGACGGCGCGAACCGTGCGCCATGCGAACTCAAGGTCAGCCAGGGTTGCAGCATCCGCGGCTTCACCTGCGGCGAGCGTCCAGTTTGCCGGATCGTCCCCGGTAGCATCGACGTCATCGCAGTCCTGAACCAGCAGGCCACCGGAAATCTGCTTGAACTCTCGGGCGCCGACTGCCAGCGGCGCAACTTCCAAGACACGCAGGTTCTTCTTCGCAGACAGGACCTCGAGCGCGCCCTCGTCATATCCGGGGGCCAGTACGACCTCGGTGAAGATCGGAACGATCTGCTTAGCCAGTTCAACGGTGACCGGACGGTTCACGGCGATCACGCCACCGAATGCGGAGACAGGGTCGCACGCGTGTGCCTTGCGATGCGCCTCGGCAACGTCGTCGGCAACGGCGATACCGCAGGGGTTCGCGTGCTTGATGATGGCTACGCAGGGGCGCTCGTGATCGTAGGCAGCGCGCAGGGCAGCGTCACCGTCGGTGTAGTTGTTGTAGCTCATTGCCTTGCCATGCAGCTGGCGAGCATTGGCGATGCCGGGAAGAAGCTCGTTTTCGTCGAGGTCTTCTTCGTCGGCAATCTCGCGGTACACGGCAGCGTTCTGATGCGGATTCTCGCCGTAACGCAGGGAGTCAACGCGTTCGAAAGCCTCGGCGACGACCGCCGGCATTTCGCCTTCTTCGTCGTCAGCTTCGACGATTTCTTCGGCTTCCTCGTCGATGGCAAAACCGAGGGACTCAAGGAACACAGCATCGGAAGCGTCGAGGTGGGTTTCGCAGGCCTCGTCCAATTCGTCGCGGACATCGTCCAGATCGAGCTGATCGGCGAACCAGCCGGAGATGGCCAGATCGTAGGTTGCGGTATGCGCGAAGGCGCGTGCTGCCAGTTCGCGACGCTGTTCCAGCGTGAAACCTTCAGCCTGGGCGGCTTCAATAACCGCAGCGTAGGAATCGGGCGAGGTCACGACTGCAACCGACGGATGGTTCTTCGCCGCTGCACGCACCATGGACGGGCCACCGATATCAATCTGCTCGACGCATTCGTCGAAGCTGCCACCGCCGGCAACCGTCTGAGTGAACGGGTAGAGGTTGCAAATAACCAGGTCAAATGCCTTCACACCGAGTTCGTCGATCTGCTCGCGGTGGTCAGCCTTGCGCTGATCAGCAAGAATGCCCGCGTGGATCATCGGGTGCAGAGTCTTCACACGACCTTCGAGGACCTCGGGGAAACCGGTGACATCGTCAACGGGGGTAACCGGGACACCAGCTTCTGCGATCTTCGCAGCGGTCGAACCAGTGGAAACAATTTCAACGCCAGCGCCAGCAAGTGCGGTGGCAAGCTCAATCAGACCGGTCTTGTCATAGACGGAAATAAGAGCGCGGGTAATGGGGCGGACGTCAATAGCTTCGAGATTGTCCAGGCGAACGGACATGGGTTCCTCCAGTAATGGTTGATCATGCCCGGCGCCCAGGCGGGCGACGCCTCACGGGTACTTCGGGTTGCTCCCCGGTGGTGATCCACCCTCGCCAGTTGCAACCTACGGCGATCGTATCCCGTAGTGCGTGTGCGTTCCAAGCAGGTCCAGTGAGGGATTCGCCCCACATTCGCCTTCCGCGTGCCAGTTATCGACGAGGCCGGCCGCGCTTGTTCAAGGTTCCGTCAAAGCTCAGCGTCCCAGTCTTCGCGCGTTTCAAAGTCAGAAACCTAGCAAACAAAGTGCGCGAGGCCTCATTCCTTCGCCAGTCGATCGCTGAACACTCCCTGTCTGCACCCACCAGAACCACCGCGGCGCCGAACGCGGGACTTCGCGTGCTTGAACAAGCGCGCGTATGTTGGAGCCTTCGCCGGATACCAGAACAGCTAACCGTGCTTGTTCGAGCGGAGCGCGCACTCAAGCGGAGCGTGCACAGATCAATGAGTCGAGTCGGTGTTCATTCGTCCTCTTCCAACCGCGCTTGTTCACCAGAGTGGAAGTCATTCAAGTCCAGACGTTCTGTTTCCGCTTCCTCTTTCAACCGCGCTTGTTCACCGGTCGAGAGCGAAGAGAGGTCAAGACGCTCAGTTGCAAGCGCATCTTCAGAGCGCGCTTGTTCAGCTTCCTGCTGAGCCGGAGACTTCACCGTCGGCTCAACAACTTGGGGAGTCGGTGTCCATGGAACAAGTTCAGGTTCCGACCGGGATTCTTCGGAAGTGTCATCGGCGCGCTTGTTCAGCAAAACCTCGGGTTCTTCCTCGGTCGATTCAGTATCAATTTCATCGGGTTCCGGAGTCTCTTCTGCTTCAACAAGCGCGGTCGAAGGGGGAACGTCTAAAGCCGAAACATCGGAGGGAGATTCTTCAACAAGCGCGGTCGGAGGCGGAGCCGTTTGCCCAGCGTCAAGAAGCGAAAGCTCCCATTGATCGCGCATCCACTTCAACGAGCGCGGGTGAACGATCACCCAACCAAATACGAACGCCAAACCAACTTCGCTGAGCAAAGCCGCAGTAGTCGGACCGACATGCGGTCCTAGGAATGTCATGCGCGCCGCCCCCAGCTGAAGGGTTGACATGGCCATCCAAATCCAGAAGCCAACACCGATCACGACAAATGCGACTGCGGAAAGAACAAACTGTTCACGAAGCGATGCTTGCTGACGCTTCCTTCCGCGCCAGATACCGATGCCAAGACCGATCGCAATCGGAACGAGGATCGTCCAATAGCTTGGAGTGATGTTGGGCATCGCGCCCAAGACAGGGATACCTGGGATCGGCAAAGTTGGGGCTGACGTGGGCGAATGAAGCGCATCGACTCCGACCCAGAATCCGGGTCCAGCAAACCAAGCCAACGTCCACGCCAAGATTGTTGGGGCGAAAAACAACTGACCACATCCAACAAGCGCGTCCTCGATTGGAGATGTCGTGAGCAGGAGCCGGTGGATCCCCGCGATTTGCGAGGTATGAGTAAGAAGAGCAATCAGAGTAAGAACCACCGCCGATCCGACGATGACTGCGATTGCGATTGCGGCCTCGCGAATTCCTAAACGAATGAGGCGCGGGACTCCCCACCGGCGAAGTGGATGGTCACCACAAGAAAAAAACGCCCACGCCGACGCGAGAAGCGATACGAATAGGGCACCCGGCATTGCTTCCCACCAGCGCACATACGAGGCACCCGAACCGATCAGGAAAGCGGTCATCAAAGTGAAAGCAGGGACGGCGAACCAGTTCGACGATGGCGAGAAATCTTCGCCTCCGCGCAAGAAGAGTCGGAGCAAAGCAACGAGGCCGATCGACACAAGAGTGGGGATGGCGTAATAAGTGACGGTTTCTGTATGAACTGACGCGCCGAAGAGGACTCCGAAGACATCCGAACCGGACGCGAACACCGTGTCCCAGCCGATTTTTGACACCCAGGGGTTCGACGCGACCGTCAGGAAGGAGCCCATGACGACAAGAACGCAGGTAGCCCAACCGACGAATGCTGCTTGAACGCCCGAAAGCATGGCGCGCGCCCAACCGTCAGGCATGCTCACGCGAATAGTTTTCCGCGTCGGAGCGTACGTCGTTGTGGTGACGCGTGGTGAAGTCTCAGGCGTAACGTTCATAGCGTTATCCATCATGACGCACCAGTGGCCGGTAGGGCTTTCGCACCACCGGCCACCGTCAGATTGAGACCTACCTCAGTGTGGAAGGGAGATCAGAGCGTTTTCAGAGTTTGCGTTCTGTTCACTCCGTTTTCAGAGATTGCGTTCTGCTCACTCCGCTTTCAGAGATTGCGTTCTGCTCACTTCCGGCCTCTTCAGTTTTCCCTGCCAAAAGCGACATAGAGCGCAACTACTGTGAGAGGATTTCTCGAGCAAGCTGAGCGGTCTGCGACGGAGTCCGACCGACGCGAACACCAACTGCTTCTAGAGCCTCGGCTTTTGCCGCAGCAGTACCGGAAGAACCGGAAACGATCGCGCCAGCGTGCCCCATGGTCTTGCCTTCGGGGGCTGTAAAACCAGCAACGTAGGCGACGACGGGTTTCGTCATGTTTTCCTTGATCCAGGTAGCTGCTCGTTCTTCTGCATCGCCACCGATTTCGCCGATCATTACAACCAGATCAGTGTCGGGGTCGGCTTCGAACGCTGCCAGGGCATCGATGTGGGTGGTTCCGACCACCGGGTCGCCACCAATGCCCAGGCAGGTGGTGAAACCAAAGTCGCGGAGTTCGTACATGAGCTGGTACGTGAGCGTGCCGGACTTAGAAACTAGGCCGATACGACCCGGACCGGTGATGTCTGCTGGCGTGATACCAACGTTTGATTGGTTTGGGCTAATGATGCCTGGGCAGTTCGGGCCGATCAGACGGACACCCTTTTCCAGTGCATGCGACACGAAAACGGTTGAGTCTGCGACTGGAATACCCTCGGTGATTACAACAATCGTTTCGATACCAGCATCGATCGCTTCAAGTGCGGCCCCCTTCGCGAAGGCCGGCGGAACGAAGATGACGGAAGTGTTCGCGTTCGTTGCTTCTTTTGCTTCAGCAACGGTGGCGTACACGGGTACGGACACTGTTCCGTTTTCGACCCGGTCAGCGGCTGGGCCGTAGCCAACCACGTCGAAGTTGACACTGGTGCCAGCTTTGCGGGGGTTAGTGCCAGCAACAATGGTTGTGCCGGCGCTCAGCATCCGTTGCGTGTGCTTACGACCTTCAGCCCCCGTCATACCCTGGACGATGACACGGGAGTCAGAGTTAAGGAAAATCGACATTCTTTTCGTCCTTTGTCTTTCGTCTGGTCAGTTTTGAGCCGGCTGAGAAGCAATGGCCTCGGCAGCAAGTTCAGCTGCACGTCGCGCGGCATCGTCCATGGTCTCAACCATGTGGACCAACGGATGGTTCGCTGCATGGAGGATCGCTCGACCTTCGGCGACCTTATTTCCATCTAGGCGAACCACCAGAGGCTTCGTCGCAGAGTCGCCAAGAACTTCGAGAGCTCCGATGATGCCTTCCGCGACCTTGTCACACGCGGTAATGCCACCGAAGACGTTGACGAAGACAGAGCGAACCTGCTCGTCGCCGAGGATGATGTCGAGACCCTTTGCCATCACTTCAGCCGAAGCACCGCCACCGATATCGAGGAAGTTTGCCGGTTTCACACCAAGATCTTCACCGGCCATCGCAACGACATCGAGGGTCGACATGACCAGACCAGCACCGTTACCGATGATGCCAACTTCACCTTCGAGGCGCACGTAGTTCAGTCCGGCTTCCTTCGCCAGTGCCTCGCGAGGATCTTGGGTTGCTCGGTCGACGAGTTCTTCGTGTTCCGGATGGCGGAAGCGGGCGTTGTCGTCCAGGCTGACCTTGCCGTCGACTGCCCACACGGTACCGTCGGTGGCAGTGACAAGAGGATTGACCTCGACAAGGGTTGCGTCCTCATCGCGGTAGGTTTCCCAAAGCAGGACGAGGACCGGAATGAGGGGATCCTGGCGTTCAGCGGGGAATCCCGCTTGCGTCAAAATCTGCCGTGCCACTTGATCGTTGATTCCGATGACGGGGTTCAGAGGCACACGGGCTAGGGCTTCGGGGCGTTCCTTCGCCAAGGTTTCAATGTCCATACCGCCTTCGCGGGAGCACATTGCAAGGTAGCGACGGTTCGATCGATCAAGGAGGATCGAGAAGTAGTATTCCTCGGCGATGTCGGCACCCGATGCGATCAGCAGGGTTTTGACGATATGCCCCTTGATATTAAGTCCAAGAATTGCCTCTGCTTTTTCAGCGGCTTCTGTGGCAGTGTGAGCAAGTTTGACGCCACCTGCCTTTCCGCGACCACCGGTTTTCACCTGCGCTTTGACGACGAGAAGCTCGGCGCCGTCTGAGAGCAGACGAGTTGCCGCTGTGCGTGCCTCTTCGACAGTCGTTGCGGTAAGCCCGGGCAGTACGGGAACGCCGTGCTTTCGGAACATGTCACGTGCTTGGTATTCATACAGGTCCACGGGTGGACTCCTTTGTCATCTGTGGCTTGTCATTGAACAGACTAACGACCATTTAGGCCGTTCGTCCTAAGAACGCCAATTTATGTTCGATTCAGATTTTTTCTAGGGGTGCAACTCGAAGAAGCAGGCGCTTCTCCGCTTCGCTGAATTTGACCCGAGCAACCGTTGTTTTCCCCTGACCTTCGAGGCCAACAACAGTTCCCTCCCCCAGACTCGCGTGTTTAACCCTATCGCCAACCTTCAAGTCAAGGAGCGGTCGGTGCGTACTGCGTGACGTTTGTTGCGCACCCATGCGTATGGTTTTCCCGGTTCGAATACCTGTGACTCGAGAGGCAGTTTCTGCTTTACCGGAGCCAAAAACCGGCCCGTCATTATCCAAGGCACGACCGGTGCGCGAAGAGTAGGAGCCCGATCCCCATCCGCTCCCCCAGGAGCTTTCGCGCGAGCGCAGTCGTTCGCTTGCAGTTGAGGATCGGCGAATATCGCATAGCTCCGGCGGAATATCTGCGAGGAACTGGGACGGCAACATCTCTTGCGGGCTACCCCAAGCTGAGCGAATAGAGGCTCGAGTCAAATACAGTCGCTCACGCGCACGCGTAATTGCCACGTAGGCAAGGCGACGCTCTTCTGCAAGCTCAGACTCATCCCCAAGCGATCTCTGATGCGGAAAGGTGCCATCTTCCATGCCGGTAACAAACACGATGGGGAATTCCAGCCCCTTCGCTGTATGCACCGTCATCAGCGTGACCTGCCCACTTCGCTGGTCTTCAGATGGAACTTGATCCGAATCTGCAACGAGTGCGACTCGCTCAAGGAAGTCGACCAAAGTACCGCGCGGGTTCACTTGCGCGAAATCAATCGCTACTGAATGCAATTCTGCAAGGTTTTCCACGCGCGAAGCGTCCTGAGGATCCTCCGACTTTCGTAGCGTAGCGAGGTATCCCGTCTTATCCAGGATCTCCTCGAGGATATCGGCAGTCGATACACCCTTTTCACTTGCTTGCCGAGCAGATTCGATAAGGCCCCAGAACGCCGCAATCGACTTTCGCGCTCGCGACGAAAGGCCAAGAACCTCGCGTTGTTCACCACTGGGGTGCAACTGTCGGTTGGGCGGATTTTCAATCGACGAGGCCGAGTTTGCATCTTGAGCATCCGGCTGATTGTGCTCGAATGTACGTACCTCTACGTCTGTCCATGCGCTGAGCGCATTTTCTACGATGGCCCCCGGCGTTTCAGGCTCGACAGGGGAAGGCTCGCTTGTTTGTGTCCCTAGATCTCTGGCGTTCGACGGGAAAGGTTCACCCGAAGGGGAAGCAGAAGATGTAGCAACATCGACGGGCGATGTCGCATCGCTTTGACTGACCGTCGGGTATTGCCATTCAATACCTTCACTTTCACCCGGTGGGCATCCTTCACTTTCCCAGACGTCTCGGACAGCTTGGCCGAAGGAAATACCGTATCGAGAAGCATGGACTGCGATAGCGTCTTCAGCTTTTGCGCCGATCCCACGACGCGGAACGTTGATAATTCTGCGGACGGCAACGCTGTCATCAGGATTGGAGATCGCTTGCAGGTAGGCCAGCGCATCTTTGATTTCTTTGCGCTCGTAGAATCGTGTTCCGCCGACCACACGGTAGGGAATTCCTTGACGCACAAGGAGTTCTTCAATGGCACGTGACTGGGCATTCGTACGGTAAAAGACCGCAACATCACCATATGAAGCACCCTGATCAGCCAAGCGATCAACTTCAGACACGACAAAACGTGCTTCATCATGTTCAGAATCAGCTGCGTCAAGAGTGATGAGCGCACCATCACCTGAAGCTGTCCACAGGTTTTTTGGTCGACGCCCTTGGTTGCGCGCGATCACCGCATTCGCAGCAGAGAGAATATTCTGCGTCGAGCGATAATTCTGCTCCAGAAGAATCGTACGAGCACCCGGAAAATCACGCTCAAACTGCTCAATGTTGCGGATTGTCGCACCGCGGAAGGCATAAATCGACTGGTCTGAGTCACCAACCACGGTGAGCTCACCGGGTTCTACCCCGTCATCGCCATCGCCGACAAGTAGGCGAACCAGGACATACTGCGCATGGTTCGTGTCCTGATACTCATCCACCAGAATGTGGCGGAAGCGCCGATGATACTGTTGAGCAATCAGTGGCTTGTCTTTCAGCAACTGCACCGTCGACATGATTAGATCGTCAAAGTCCAGCGCATTCGATTCGCGCATTCTCTTTGAGTATTCGCGATAGGTGTTTGCGACGATCTTTGAAATTGGGTCGTTTGCGCAGGTTTCCTCGTATTTGGTGGGAGTAATCAGTTCATTTTTTAGATCTGAAATCTTGGCCGCGACCATCTTGGGAGAGTATCGCTTCACGTCGACATCCATCGATTTCAGGATCATTTGAATAAGTCGCTGAGCATCCTGCGCGTCATAAATGGTGAACGACGAAGTCAAACCGGCGGCCTCGTGCTCACGTCGCAGGATTCGCACGCAGGCCGAATGGAACGTCGAAACCCACATATACTCCGCGCCACGACCGACCAGCCCGCCAACCCTTTCACGCATTTCTGCGGCGGCTTTGTTGGTGAAGGTGATCGCAAGAATCTGCCCTTGTGTGGCTCGCCCTGTAGCAAGAAGGTAGGCAATTCGGTGAGTAAGCACGCGCGTTTTCCCAGATCCCGCGCCCGCCATAATCAGTAGAGGTCCGCCGTCGTGGACGACAGCTTCGCGTTGCTGATCGTTGAGTCCTCTAATGAGTTCGTCCGGTTCAGAAAAACGAGGCCGGGACTGCCAGTCTGAAGGTTCTTCACTTCCATTGCCCGAATAGCCGAACGCAGATTCCGAGTTGGTCTTGTTCGCCTGAGAAGCGAAGTATTCAGATTCATCCAAAACGGGCACAACATCCTCACCTGGAACGGATCCGCCGGGGAAGTCATACACCGGCGACTCAGGCCCAGGTTCTGGCACACCGCCCCATTCTGAGAATGAAGCGGAGCCAAGATCGGGAAGAGAAGTGAAATCAGTCATCGCTCTCCTAGCCTAAAACAGACCATGTAGAAACCAATCTGCAAAACGTCCGACAGGTGTTCATCCTGAGAAGTAGCCGGGACTTCGGGTGAACAAGCGCGACCATGACAGCGTGCAATCACGCCCGCAACAGCGAACAAGCATGACCCCACGGTGAACAAGCGCACTACCTTTCGCGTGAACAAGCACGGTAAAAACGCAGGTCACACACGTTTGCTTCTACGAAGACGCTGAACAAGCGCGGTAAAAACACCGGTCACGGCACCTCGGTACAAGCGCACCCGCAACCGCGCCCGCTAGACCCCACCAGTTCTACTTCTTGCGATACAGCGACTTGGTTGCGTAGACGGGCTCGTTCGTAACCTGAACGCCAAGCGAACGGAAGATGCCTTCATCCACTGAGCCGAGAATCGTCGAAGTATGAACGTCGCACCCCTTCAGCTCGCCCAAGCATTCAAGAGCTCGCCGAGCGTTGCCATCAGTGGAAGCAGAGACGGCCAGCGCGATCAGGACCTCGTCGGTGTGCAGACGCGGGTTCGCGGAACCCAAGTGCTGAGTCTTCAGAGTCTGGATCGGCGTGATCGCGTCGGGCGACAGCAGGTCCACCTCAGAATCGATACCCGCCAGGATCTTCAGAGCGTTCAGCAACATGGCCGATGAACAGCCAAGCAGAGCCGACGTCTTACCCGTGACGATCTGAGAGTCAGCCAGTTCAATCGCGGCAGCCGGAGCGCCAGTTGATTTAGCGAGCGCAAGCGTCGGCGGGACAACTGAGCGATTGCTGGGCGTGATCGACAGCTTTGACATCAACAGAGCGATGCGTTCCGATTGAACCGGCTCAGACAGTTCCTTCTTTTCGGTCACCAGCGCCTTGTAGTAGCGACGGATCACTTCCTGCTTGGACGCTTCGCGGCACGCGTCGTCGTCGCAGATCGACTTGCCCGCCATATTGACACCCATGTCGGTCGGGCTCTGATATGGGGATTCGCCCAGAATCTGCGTGAACAAGCGCTGTAGCACGGGGAAGATTTCAACGTCGCGGTTGTAGTTAACGGTCTTTTCGCCGTGGGCTTCCAGATGGAAGGGGTCGATCATGTTGACGTCGTCGAGGTCAGCGGTTGCTGCCTCGTAGGCGATGTTGACCGGGTGGTCCAGAGGCAGGTTCCAGATCGGGAACGTCTCCCACTTCGCGTAGCCGGAGCGAATGCCACGCTTGTGGTCGTGGTAGAGCTGGGACAGGCAGGTTGCCATCTTGCCGGAGCCTGGGCCGGGGGCGGTGACGACGATCAGGTCGTGGGTGGTCTCGATGTATTCATTTGCGCCGTAGCCTTCGTCCGAGACGATGCGCGCAACGTCGTTCGGATAGCCGGGGATCGGGAAGTGGCGGTAAACGGTAATACCGAGGCGCTCGAACTTCTGCTTCACGGCCTGCGCTTCGCGATTATCGTCAGTCCACTGAGTAATAACAACCGAGCCGACGTACAGTCCGTAGTCGCGGAATTCGTCGATGTGGCGCAGGACCTCGTCGTCGTAGGTGGTGCCGAGGTCCGCGCGCACCTTACGACGCTGGAAGTCTTTGGCATTCACGGCGACGATGATTTCGACGTCGTCAGCAAGTTCCTTCAGCATGACGACCTTGTTGTCCGGGGTGAAGCCGGGCAACACGCGGGATGCGTGCATATCGTCGATGAGTTTGCCACCGAACTCCAAGTAGAGCTTTCCGCCGAAGTCAGCGCGCCTTTGGGCGATGTGCTGAGACTGGAGTCGCAGGTAGGTGTCGCGGTCAAATCCGATACGGTGCATGGTCTCCCCTATTGAAAGCTCTGAACGCCAAAGCAATATTCGTAACGAATGGAGATTACCGCGTCGGCCGGCTCAGGGGGCGCCTCTTCGGCCGCCTTTCGCGCCTCAGGGTCGAAATGCGTTCGGGTTCACAGCAGACTTTCGGCTTCGCGATTTTTATTCACGAGGCTGACCTCACACGATGTGACGTTGCATTGCCCAGCGGGTCAGTTCGTGACGGTTCGACAGCTGGAGTTTGCGCAACACAGCCGATACGTGTGTTTCTACTGTTTTCACGGAGATGAAGAGCTCGGAAGCTACTTCCTTGTACGTGTAACCGCGGGCAATCAGACGCATGACTTCCTGTTCTCGAGCGGAGAGAAGATCGAGTTCGTCGTCACCGATGGCAACCTGCCCAGTGCCGAATGCGTCGAGCACGAAGCCGGCAAGGCGAGGGCTGAACGCCGCGTCTCCGGCAGCGATGCGACAGATAGCTTCAACGAGTTCGGGGGTAGAAATCGACTTGGTGACATACCCGCGAGCGCCACTTCGGATGACCTGAACGACATCTTCGGGCGCGTCTGAGACAGAGAGGGCTAGGAAGCGTAGGCCTTCAATATCTTGGCATCGAGCGGAAACCTCTGCTCCACCGCCACCGTGACCTCCGGGCAGGTGAACGTCGAGCAGGGCGACATCGGGGCGAAGTTCATGGCATGCTGCGATCGCTCCATCAACGTCCGCTGCTTCGCCGACGATTTCGAGGTCTGCGCCGGAGTTTTCAAGTTCTGCGCGAACACCAGCGCGAACCATTGCGTGGTCGTCAATCACGATGAGTCGAATTGTCATGAGTCTATTCTCTTCGCTTTTCTTCACCCGCGTGGTTGCGGATAAGTGTTTCTTGTTATTGAACGGCTACCTAATCTCTTGGGAGGCTGAGTTCCACTTCTGTTCCGCTCTGAAGCATTCGGATTCTGGCTTTTCCTCCTACGCGTTCCATACGACCGATGATTGAGTCACGAACGCCGTGCCGATCGCTCGAAATTGAAGCCAGATCAAATCCTGAACCGGAGTCTTTGATGAACGCTTCGATAACGTGCGGTCGAACTTCAACATATACAGAGACGGGAGGTTCGCCGTGCCTGACGGCATTCGTTACAGCTTCTCCGATTGCGGCGATCATCGCTAGCTCACCGGGACCCGGGACGGTATCTCCGACCGCAACAACATCAACGGGGATACCGTGACGGCTTTCCACCTGTTCGACGGTGTCGCGGATTGCTTGCGACAATGACACATTTGCCTGCGTACGACCGGTGTAGAGCCAGGATCGTAGCTCTCGTTCTTCTGCAAGCGCTAGTGCTCGCACGCGAGCGGGGTCGGAAGCGGCCGAACGAATCAGTGTAAGTGTTTGAAGAACCGAGTCATGCAAGTGCGCTGCGATGTCGGCGCGCTCGGCCTCGCGAACTTCTCGTTCACGGCTTACTGAAAGGTCTTTCGACGTGCGTAACCAAAGTGGAAGTAACGCGAACAGCACGCCGGCGACCACGACCGCACCGATCAGGCCTCCGCGAAGCAAGATGATTGTCGGGTCTCCGCGTCCGGCAAGGAAGAGCACGCCAGTGAAGAGGAGCCCGATTCCCGCGCCGACGATTGCCAGAAATTTGGATGATCGCCACTGCTGAATATGTGCCCCTTGGCTCCACACCAGTCCCAAGCCGGCGATGATCAAACCTGCCGATGCTACGTCGAGCAGACGGGCGACATTCGTCCACGCAAACAGTGCTGCAACGAGGGCCACAAGCAGAATCAGCACTCCAGCAAGCAGGAGCTGTCCCCTACTTGCATCGTGCGGATTGCCCTGTTTTTTCGTTGCTAGGTTGGCTCCAATCGGAGCGCCCACAACACGGATACGTTGCCCATCGTCTTCGGGGACCATTGCCCACAACCAGACGTAAAGGATCACGCCCGTTCCACCGAAGAGTCCAGCAAGGACCATCAGCACGCGAATAAGCGTGACTGGCACTCCGAGGTGAACAGATAGGCCGGAGCAAACCCCAGCGATGCGTGCGCTCGGCATATCTGCTGATATTTCGCGCGCACGTTTCAGCGGAGCACGGTAGGTAGAAGGCATGGGAGGACGCCAGCCACCGACAGTATTGGCCATGCCGGGCTGAACGGGTATATACCCTTTGTTTTCGCCTTCATTCACACGACCTATCTTCACATCTTTCGAGCAGCGACCGCGACTTTGAGGGGTTGAATCAGGGACAGTTAAGGGATATCCCCACTGTCGTCGTTTCAGCGAAGCGACCACACTGTTGAGCATGGACATGAATTCTTCGCACCCGTACGGCCAGGCCTCGACCGGGGGGGGCTACCCTTCCGGCGGCGGCTTCAACCCGAACGACGCAAATGCGTCGAATGCTGCTTTCAACGGCAACGCTCAATACCCAGGTGGGCCAGGTTTCAGTGGACCAGGTTTCACTCCGAATAATGGAGCGTTCCCACCTGGCCAGGGTGGATACAACACAGGCGGCGGATTCTTCGCCTCCATCCGACGTTCCGGATGGTACCGCCCATCAGTGAGGACCATTGGTGGCGTGTGCGCAGCGATCTCCGCCCGAACCGGTTGGGACTTAGCGCTTGTCCGCGGGCTCAGCATTGTGGCAATGCTGATCTTCCCGCCACTGTTGGCAGCCTACGGTCTTGGGTGGGGTCTCCTTCCCGATCAGATGACTGGACGAATCCACGCTCAAGAACTCGTAAATGGTCGATTCGAATCAGGACAGGCGGGCGCAATCCTGTTCATCCTGATGGGAAGCACCTCAGCTTTCCCGTTCTCAGTCCTGATCGAAGAATCACCCCTCGTCCCGCTCAGCACACTGCTTGTCTTAGTGGCGATCATCGTCATCGCCGTTATTCTGGTCCGCCACGACCGCCAGTCAGCAACCCCGACATTTCTAGGAAATCCGCCAATGAACATGGATCCGAATAGTCAGTCTGGGCACTCCTCTTCAGCTTTCGCTTCACCCCCCATGAACGAGGCCGGTCAGCCCAATTCAGACACAATGAACGTTTCGGGGACCGGCGCAAAATACTCCGCCCCCCATCCGGGCACGATGCCAACTCCTGCTTGGGCGGCCTCGTCCCCAAATCCCACGCAGCCAGCAACCCCCCCATACACCGGAGGTTTTTCGCAGGCTCCAAACGGCGCGTATCAAAACCACGCCGGGACACCATACCAGCCGGCATATCCGAATGCTCCTATGACTTCGGCACCCTTTCAGGCTCCCAACACGCCGACGAACAATAGAGTGAACAACTGGATTCCACCACTGGCTCCGTTTGTCCGTAGCGTCGGACGCCGGACAAACTTGGTCGTCACCGGTCTTATTCTTCTGGCAATGGCGACGACATTTGGACTCATGTACTACTACATGGACAATGGCTCCGCCGAGATGCTGATTTTCGGCACGAAGATCGGTCTGATCGGCGGTGGCATCTGCATGCTCATCGCAGGGCTTGCCCTCGCGATCGCTGCGATGGGTGGGAGGAAGGCAGACTGGCTTGTCGCACTGTCAATAATCGGGGCGTTCTTGTCCTTGCCGACTGTCTTGTTCGGCATCGCAATGGACTCCGAATACACCGCACATTCTGCTTCCTTCGATTATTCGACCGAAAGCGATTGGACCGAATCGACGGTCTATTCTTCCAGAGGGAGGGCGTTGCTTGACCTCTCGCAGGCTCCCGCAGGAACATCCAAAGAAATCATCATTGACCCTAGCGTGACCGACCTAGAGATTTTTGCGCGCACCGATCAACCGGTCCGCATCATCTGCGAAATGGGAATTGAAGAGGTCGAGTATTCTTTCGATGACACTCACCCGTCAAAGAACAGGACGTGGGTGAATGCCCTGCGTGGATGCAACGGTTCAGTTGACGCAGATAATCCGGTATCGGTTCAATCTCCGACGTTCAGCAACGCTGACGGGATCACAGTTCGCATCACTTCATGGATGTGGAGCTTCAACTACCAGGAAGACTCGTACGACAATGCTCCTGCTCCTTCTTCAACGCCCGAAACCGGCGAGGGCCAGTCTGGTTCGACTGGCCAGTCGGGAGCGCTTGATCGGGGACAATCAGGTTCTTCCTCCTCGCAGTCCGGGGCTAGCACGCCTGGCGCATCCACTTCTTCCACTACTTCAGGAGCCGATGTTTCCCCCGTATCGTGGGATCTCTCGGCTGACTCAACGCTAAGGAGCGCAGCATGACCACCCCTCATATGCCTGACGAAGCAACGACCGAGTTCAACGTAGCCGACGAGACAACCACCATGCCCACCTCCGAGGAGCAACCCGCTAAGGTTTGGACCGCAGCAGACGCCACAGCAAATGCTTCAGAACCCGTCGTGGAAGTTTCGACGAAACCTCGGGTAGGGCAGCTCATCTGGGCGCTGATCGTTATTGCCATCGGAGTTTTCCTGATTATTCTGCCGTTCTTGAACATCGTGCAGTTGCCGTTTGTTTTCATCGGCCTGATTGCAGCGCTCGGCCTAGTGCTGATCATTTCCGCGTTCTTCGTCGGCAAGTCGAAAGATCGTTAGCCCGCTTTTTCGGTCGCGCGCAGTGCATCTTTGACCGCGCTTGTTCACCATCGCGCTTGTTCACCGTCTATCGCACACAACCGCGCTTGTTCACCGTCTTCGTAGAAGCAACCGTGTGTGACCGGCGTTTTTACTGTGCTTGTTCACGCGAAAGGTAGCGCGCTTATTCAGCATGGGGCTTCGCTTGTTCGCCATCGGGCGCACAACATAAAGAAGGTGCCTCGGGAACAACCCCGAGGCACCTTCATCTATGCCAGACCGACACTCAACGATCAGTCACGCACACGCCTACGCGCAGCAAACCCAGCCACACCAGTAGCGAGGAAGAGAGCCGAAAGCTCTGCAAGCAAAACCGCATCAGAACCCGTTGAAGAAAGCTTCTTCACCGAGGCTTTCTTCACAGACTGAGAATCACCAACAGGCTTATCGGCATTCGACTGATCCGGAACAGGCACAACATCCGCAGGAAGAACCTCGAACTTAATGGCACGCTCACCCGCCTTGCTCACCATCTTCACAGTGTGCTCGCCAACTTCAAAGCCAGCCGGAACCTTCCAATCAGCCTGAGCAGTCCCCTTCTCGTCGTCATACTTGATATCGCCTTCAGGGATTACAACTGGCTCCGAGTGAACAGTGAGCTCAATACGCTCACCCTTCTTCAGACCCTTCACAAGAATCGACAGAGTATCTCCAACCTTCACCTGAGCAGCACCCAACTCAAGAGTCGGAACATCCGTCTGACCAGGATCACCACCAGGGTTCGGAGTCGGAGCCTGCTGGTGTAGAACAACGCGAAGCGGAGCCGTTACTGCTTCACCTTGCGAGTTGGTTGCAACCGCACGATAGAGATGCGACTGGACCTCCTTCGATGCCGTCAGGCTCAGCTTTTCAGTCGTTTCTCCTTCGATTGGAGTCCACGAATCCTCATCACCGCTGACCTCACGTGATTGCCACGCAATCGTCGGAGCGGGCATACCTGAAGCCGTCGTGGACAGGACGACGGTTTCGCCCTCGTTCACTGTGACTTTCTGCCACGCGCCATCGTCAGCCGGTTCAAGAACCGAGCCGTTCAAGCTAGCGGACAGCGGGGTGAGGGCCGGCTTTTCGACGATATTGATCGTGAGTGGCTCAGAGTACGCTGTCTCGACGCTGTTCGTTGCAGCAACTCGCACCTTCAAACCGTGGTGGTTCGCGCCGATCTCAAACGAGTAGCCCTGCTGAGTCTGACCTTCCACATCGTTCCATGTCTGACCATCAGCCGAAGTCTGCCACTGAAGCGTAGGGGCGGGGAAGCCGCTTGTTTCAGCAGTGAATGTCAGGATCGATCCGGGAACAGCGTTCAGCTGGTCACCCGAAACGCTGAAGCCTTCTTCAGGGTCAGCAACTGCGCGAATAACCGCGGTGGGAGCAGTCTTCTGCCTGTAGACCTCAACCTCAGCAAGGTTGAGTTCCGTCCACCGTGCTGGCAACATCACGCGAATGTAGCGAGCCTGGTAGCCATCGAAATTCAGGCCGGTCGGGAAACCAGCCTTCTCTTCGACCTTGAAGTACTTGAGTTCTCCTGCTTCACCCTTCTTCTCAATTTCTTCGCTGGATAGCTTGTCGTCAAGCTTGTCCTTCGAGGCAATAACGTAGAAGCCCTTCAGGCGCTCCGCACACGACTGTTCTCCGTTGCACTTATCGTCAGCAGAACGGTTGTAGATGTTAACCAGTCCGACCGGAACTGTTTGCTCAAGGTCAACCTCCCACCAGGGATCATTCTGCGTATCCGTTTCGCTAACCGAACCGTTATCCCACTTTCCATCCGTGTTGCCGTCGACAGCTCGGGATGCTGGGCTGTTCCAGCCGCTGTCAGAAGACTGGCGTGCAGGCCTCTTGAGGGCCAGGTTCAACGAGGGATCGAGAACCGTCAGGGTTGCGATGTCAGACTCGGCTGTTCCAGCTTCGTTGGTGGCAACGACATAGAAATCTGCTTCATTGTCATCCTTTGTTGTGACGAAGGTGTACGAGGAATTCGTTGCACCCTCAATCCGTATGTCCTCGCCGTCGGCACCAATGCGGTACCACTGGTAGGTCGGAGCTGGGCGACCCGAGGCGCCGGCAGCGAAAGTGACGGATTCACCTTCGACGACCTGTGCGTCGCTCGGTTGAGACGTGAAGGTCGGAGCAACCGAGGTAGCGTGATCCTTGTATGCTGCCACCTTGATCGATTCAACCTTGACCTTGAGAGGATCGGTGTAATAGCTCGGTTTCGCCAGCTGGATGCGAAGGCGAGAGACCTCATTCGGGTTCATCGTGTACCCGGAGATGGGACGGGTCTTCAGGTCAATTCCTTTGAACAGGTGAGTGACGCCGTTGAAGCTCACGTTGTATTCAACGTCGTCTTGGAAACCCGACGATTGGGTGAGATCAAATTCGACATCGCCGTACTTTTCGCCAGAGCGATCAACGATGTAGGCGTCCAGGATGGCCGTCTTGTACGAGGTGCCAACGGTGCGTTCGACAATATCGCGCTTCGGGATGGTGCCACCTCCGTGGTCGAGGTTCACGGTCTGAGTGGGGACGTAGCGTGCTTCACCGTCAAGGGCAACCTTGATGACAGGACGGTACTTGTCAGGAGATTCTCCGGACATCGTCACTGTCAGGTCAAGGCCGTTGCGAGCAAATTGAACGGGGGTTCCCTTGCCATCAACCGTGACTGAGGTGACCTTGTTTGCCAGTCCAGGAACGGTGATTGATTCTCCGGACTTCCACTGGTTCGGGAAGATGTACAGGTCTGAACCATTCACTGTCAGAAGAGCGTTAGACGGTGCGGGGATCCATGTTGCACTTGCTCCGTCGATGGCGTGCGGGTGGTCAGTGTGCCATGTTCCTAGTTCCTTCAGAACATATTCGTCGTATTCGGGGAAGGAACCGTCACCCATCGGACCGACGTTGAAGGCGAAGTTTCCGCCGTTGGCTACGACACCGACGAGGTTCGAGATGGTCTCGCTAATTACTCTGTTAGCTGTACCCGCTGCGCGATTTGCTCGGCGGTCTGAACAGTAGGACCAGCATTGGGGGAAGATGGATCGGATGGATTCCCACGGACCGATGCTGAAGGATGAGTGGACCGCGTTGTCGCCACCAACGTTGAAGTCACCTTTGTTGTTCCACACGCGAGAGTTCACGACCGTTGTGTTCGGCTGCAGTTCATGGACCTTGTCGGCCATCTTCTGAGATTGTTCCGCGGTCGGGCCACCCATATCGAACCAGAACTCGGCGATTGGACCGTAGTTGGTGAGTAGCTCGGTGATCTGGTCGAGGTTGTATTGAAGGTGTTCTTCAGTGATGGGGTTGAGGTTGGAGTAGGGCTCGGGATCATGCTTCTCCCAGTCGATGATGGAGAAGTAGAAGGCGAGCTTCATGTCGATCTTGCCGCATTCGTCAGCGAGCTGTTTCATCGGGTCTTTCCCGAATGCTGTCTGCTTGACGACGTTGTAGTCGGTCGTCTTGGTGTCCCACATGGCAAAACCGTCATGGTGCTTCGAAGTCACCATGACGTACTTCATGCCGGCGTTCTTTGCGGTCTGGCAGATCTTCGCAGCATCCCATTTGTCTGCGGTCATCTTCTTGGCTTCTTTGAGGTATTCCTCACGAGGAATGTTCATCCAAGCCTTGATTTGTTCTGGGTAGCCGATGGACTGAACTTGTCCCTTGTAGCTTCCTCCGAACATTGAGTAGACACCCCAGTGCATGAAGAGACCAAATTGCAGTTTCTGCCATGCAGCGATGCGTTCATTCGTGGACTTTTCCACGGCTGCGGGCGCACCAAGGATATCTCCAACGTTTTCCTGCGATGTTTGCACCGAGGCAAATGCTGGCGACAGTGCGCCCCCCCCCTATGAGCAACGCGGTAGCAGCCAAGCTACTCACGATCCGTCGTCGTAACATACGGCGGTTCTCCTTTCGAGTGTGTTGATGGGACAGACATCGTTGTCTTTTCCTCTTCGTTGAGGTTTCCCATTAGGCAATAGTAATGCCTAAATAGAAGCGATTTCTTTCATTTGATGATCGAAGTATTAAAACTCGATAGTTTTTCGACGGCGCGATTAATCCTTAGTCCAAAAGGTCCTAGGTAAAGTAGTTTCTAGGAAAACTAAAAATATCCTTATGCCTTTTCCTATTGCCGAGGCCGCGCTCCCCAAAAACCACCGCGCTTGTTCACGGCGCGGGCTGTATAAGCCGGGTGGGTAAGTGAAGAAGGCGTGCCTTGCCATAGGCAGACGAAAGGTGGGAAGCGGACGAGCTTCCCACCTTTCGCGGTGTTGATTGAGTTGAGCTTACAAAGGCTCAGGCTCCGGTCACATCATCGGGAGTTGAATCCGCGTAGCGTGCGAGTTCTTCTTCGACGATGGCTTCGTCGAGCTTGGTGAAGACGGGCGTCGGCTTCGCGATCGGCGTGCCCACCGTGATGAGGTGGCGTTCCCACGTTGGAGCTGAGGTGTAGTCACCCGTAATAATCGGGTATCCGTTGCGACCGTCGAATGCTTCGGGCAGAACCTGCGGGTCGAGTTCTTCGACTTCTTCGATGCGTGGCATCGGAGCGATGTTGCCCGTGCCACCCATGACGCGGTCAATGTCGTTCGCTGCGTGAGGAAGGAACGGCGAGAGCATCAGGTTAAGATCAGCGACAGCTTGGGCGAGGGTATGTAGAACCGTTGCAAGGCGTTCACGCTGTTCGGGTGCCTTGAGCTTGAAGGGCTCGGTGTCGGTGACGTACTTGTTGGCTTCGCCGACCAGTCGCATCGCTTCAGAGAGTGCGGCCTTCTGACGGTGGTGACGGATCAGGTCACCGACGGTTTCGAAGCCCTTGTTGATTTCGTCCAATAGCGCACGGTCGATATCTTCAAGCTCACCGGGAGCAGGAATTTCGCCGAACTTCTTGGCGATCATCGATGCCGTTCGGTTGACTAGGTTGCCCCAGCCGGCGACGAGTTCGCCGTTGGTGCGGCGCACGAATTCTGCCCATGTGAAGTCGGAGTCGGAGGTTTCCGGGCCTGCTGCGCTGATGAAGTAACGCAGGGCATCTGCCTGGTAGCGAGCCAGGAAGTCACGGACGTAGATGACGATGCCGTGGGAGGAAGAGAATTTCTTGCCTTCCATGGTGAGGAATTCGCTGGACACAACCTCGGTCGGCATGTTGAGGACGCCGAGCGTTCCGGGCTTTCCACCCTTGGTGCCCTGACCGTTGTAGCCGAGCATTTCGGCAGGCCAAATCTGGGAGTGGAAGACGATGTTGTCCTTGCCCATGAAGTAGTAGGACAGGGCCTCGGGATCATTCCACCACTGACGCCACGCTTCGGGGTCGCCGGTGCGACGTGCCCACTCGATTGATGCTGAGAGGTAGCCGATGACGGCGTCGAACCAGACGTAGAGGCGCTTGGTCGGCTGGTCTTCCCACCCGGGAACTGGGATGCCCCAGTCGATGTCGCGCGTCATGGCACGCGGGCGGATGTCTTCGAGGAAGTTCTTGGAGAACTTGATGACGTTCGGACGCCAGGTACCGGACTGTTCGCGGTCGTCGAGCCATGCGGACAGGGCTTCGGCGAGTGCAGGTAGGTCGAGGAAGTAGTGGGTGGATTCAACGAACTTGGGGGTCTCGCCGTTGATGCGCGAGTGCGGATCAATCAGGTCGGTGGGATCCAGCTGGTTACCGCAGGCGTCACATTGGTCGCCACGGGCGCCTTCAGTGCCACAGATCGGGCAGGTGCCTTCGATGTAGCGGTCGGGCAACGTGCGTCCGGTTGAGGGCGAAATTGCTGCGCGAGTGACCTGTTCGATCATGTATCCGTTGTCGCGGACAGTGCGGAACATTTCTTGGACGACTGCGTAGTGGTTGCCGGCGGTCGTGCGAGTGAAGAGGTCGTAGGACAGGCCAAGCGCGACGAGGTCTTCGACAATGAGTCGGTTGTTGCGGTCGGCAAGTTCGCGAGCGGTCACGCCTTCGCCGTCTGCTGCGACGAGGATCGGAGTACCGTGTTCGTCGGTTCCGGACACCATCAATACGTCGTGTCCTGCCATTCGCATGTATCGCGAAAAGACGTCGGAGGGCACGCCGAATCCGGCAACGTGTCCAATGTGGCGGGGACCGTTGGCGTAAGGCCAAGCTACTGCAGACAAAATACGGCTCATGGTTTAAGGATAGTGCCCCGTCGGGTATATTCCGAACTCGCGTCTCCCCGTTCCCCCACCGCGCTTGTTCACCAAACCACCCTCCCCACCACCGCGCTTGTTCACCAAACCACCCTCCCCACCACCGCGCTTGTTCACCATGTCAGTGGGCACAGATGACCCGAATTCACTGATGTATTTCTTCAACAAGCGCGATCAAAGGGCTTAATCACGGGGCTGCGGGCTTCTTGTTTCCACAAGCGTTTGACGAAAAAGCTTGAACAAGCGCGACCAAAACGGTGAACAAGCGCAGTCGAAACGGTGAACAAGCGCAGTAGAGTTGATGGCAACCTACGTAAGAGGAGCTCAGATGAAACGCGCACTCATCATCGTCGATGTCCAGCCCACTTTCTGTGAAGGCGGGGCTCTACCCGTTGAAGGAGGAAATGCGTGTGCGGAGCGTATCCGCACGTATGTGGATGCTCATCGCCAAGCGTACGACTTTATTGCAACGACGCAGGATTGGCATATTGATCCGGGGGCTCATTTCTCTGCGACCCCGGATTATGTGGACACGTGGCCACCGCATGGCGTGGCCGGTAGTGCCGAAGCTGAGTTGCATCCTGCCATTTGGGACCTCGACGTTGACGCACACGTGAAGAAGGGCCAGTTTGCGGCTGCCTACTCTGGGTTCGAAGGGGTGGACGAGGCCGGGACTTTGCTCGGCGATTTACTGGATGGGGCCGGAGTGAGTGAGGTTGATGTCATCGGTTTGGCGCAGTCTCATTGCGTGTGCGACACCGCGTTGGATGCGAAGAAGGCCGGTTTTACCGTGCGAGTGCTCTCCGATCTGACGGAGCCGGTATCACCGGAAACTGGGGCTGTTGCGTCAAAAAAGTTGGCAGACGCTGGGATCCTGGAGGTTCCTTCAAGCGAGATTGGCTAAGAGGGGCCTGGGTCCCTGTCAAGACGCGGGGGCGGTGCTACTGGCACGTAGCACCGCCCCCCCATTTCAGGTCATCTGCTCACATATCAGTGTTCTTTGTAAGCGAGAGCAGCTTTATAGAGTTCGTTTTTCCGCAAGCCTGTTGCTGAAGCGACTTCGGCTGCCGCGTCTTTGAGTCGCATTCCTTCCGAAGCTAACTCAAGCACTGTTTTCACATGGTCTTCAGCGCTCTTCTTACCTTTGAAACCGGCGATAACAATCGTGATTTCGCCGAGCACTTCCCCCTCTGTCTGGGTAATCAGGTCCGATAAGGAGCCTCGTAAAACTTCTTCATATTTCTTTGTCAGTTCTCGACACACGACTGCTTGGCGCTCCCCACCGAAAGCGTTGGCCATACGTTGCAGGGTGGTGTGAACGCGTTTGGCTGATTCAAAGAAAATGAGTGTGTGCGGGTCGTCTGCAAGCGCTTCGAGGTAGGCGATTGCTTCACCGTCTTTACGGGGCAGGAAGCCCTCGAAGCTGAACCGGTCAGAAGGCAGGCCTGAAACAGCAAGCGCAGTAACAGGGGCTGACGGACCAGGCAATGCAGAGACGTGAACACCACGTTCGACCGCTGCTCGCACCACGCGGAACCCGGGGTCTGAAACGGTTGGCATTCCGGCGTCAGAGACCAGCAGGACCCGCGCTCCTCCTTCGGCAAGGTCGACGAGGCCCTCTGCCCGGTCGCCTTCATTGTGATCGTGCAAGCTGAGAACTTTACCGTTTACTCGAACGTTCAAACGGCTAGCCAGAGCGAGCATACGCCGGGTGTCTTCCGCTGCGACAACCTCAGCTTCTTGCAGGGCCCTAATAAACCGGGGTGAAGCGTCGTCCACATCACCGATCGGGGTTGCTGCAAGCAGGATGGACGCAGGGCGTTGTACAGGTTCACGTTGTTCTGGCACGATCTCATCGTCTCATCGAGCTGGGAGGCAGTACAAGCCATGCCCGGCCTCGTCCGTTGAATTCACGAAACCCACATGGCTCGCGTTCGGGCGAACCGCAACCGACCGCCCGGCCTCGTCATCCTTGCGCGCAACGAGCCCACACGATCAGACGAGTAGCGGCGAAGAAGATGCCGGCGAAAATCGCGATCATGCCACCAACCGAAAGGTTGAACGCCACACCGCACGCGAAACCGATTACTCCGATTCCCAGCCCCGCGAGCGGAGCGGCAACCATGAAGTGTGGCCATGACTTCACCAGCGGGGCAAGTCCCGCCGCGGGAGCAGCGAAAAGCGCAATCGACAATACAGTGCCGACAGCAGGAATCAACAGGACGATTGCACCGATGACCATTGCGATACTCAGGCTCTCAAGAAGACGCGTGTTCATCCCGCGCGTCAATGAATCAATGGGGTCGTAGCTCTTAAAGACCAGGTCTTTCCCCCACACGGCAACGATGATGAGCACCACCACTAGACCCGCGCCGGCCGACGCAACATCCCAGGAGTTAACCGTCAGAATCGAGCCGGTCAGAAACGACTGGATTTGAATCGGCAACGGCGAAAACCAGCGGTACAGGAAGTAGCCCATCGCGAACCCAAAGGTCAGCACAATGCCGGCGCTTGCCTGCGATGAGATCCCCGGAATTCCACCGATGAACCGCATCAGCCCACCCAGGGGAAGACAGAAAAGGAAGGCGCCAACAAACAGGGCAAGCGACATCTGCTCATGACTCGCCCCAAGCGTGGCGGCGATGACTACGCCCAGAATGCCTCCTGGGAATGTTCCGTGCGTGACTGACTCGGCAAAGAAGATTTTCCGGTCAAGGAAGGCGAAAGCGCCGACCAGCCCGGCGAGTAAACACACGGCAACGAGCTCCATAAAAGGAAGGAGAAGAACATCCAGATGAGAAATCAACAGCGCACCTTTCCCCTTCGTTTCCCGATCGCAGCGATACCGACAGCGATGAAGAACAGTGCAACAAGGACAAGGACGACACCCGCTTGCGGAGAGATGGGGCGCGGGCTGGGGGTCAGGAGAAGTTGCATGCCTAGCCAGCTGGCAAGAAGGCTCACGCTCACTCCAATAATGCTCGCTTGTCGTACTGTTCGCCCAAGCAGACGCCCTGTCGCCCCTGGAACGATCAAGAACGCGATGACAAGAAGCACGCCGATTGCCGACGATGCTGCGACAACGACCGCGGCAATACACGCGTTCAGCGCGTAATCGATGCCTCTGACGTTGATGCGTGATGCCAGCGCTCCCTGCCGGTCAAACGCAACGTAGAGGTGTTCCTTCCACGTTAGCGCAAGCATGATTCCTGTCAGGATAAAGACGACCAGCGACTGAGCAAGCCCAGAGTCGGTCGTTTCCAACAAGCGCCCGAACATGAGGGCTTCCAGTTGTCCTGACATATCACCGACTTTGAGGGAAATCGTCATGCCGAGTGCGAAGAAGGCAGTCAGAATGACCGCTGTTGCACCTTCATGCGCTGATTCGTTGTCGCTTTCTCGCCTGGAAGACTGGCTTACCACTAGTGCAATGACAACTGCGATACCAGCACATCCGGCACCAATAATGATGGCGTCGCTCCCGCCAACGATGAACCCGACGACGATTCCGGGGAACACTGAGTGCACCATGACTTCAGCGTTAAATTCGGCTTTTCGTAGGTTCACTAGCGTACCGACGAGGCCGGCCACAATTGATAGAAGGACAAGAAATATAAAGGGCCGGAATAGGAAGGGATAGGCTGCAAGACCCCTGAGCCCCACGATTGATTCGGAGAGCGCTCGCAGGTGTTCAACAAGCGTTGCAACACCATCGGACAGCGTGTTCATGCGACTTCTCCGCGCTGCTTGTGAGAGTCGTCACAGGTCGCAAGTTCACACGCCTCAGTTTCAAGGCTTTCGGATCCGTATGCCTGTTTCATGAGCTTTGGGGTGAGGACTTCGCGGACGGGACCGAAGGCGATCTGGCGCCCAGCGACAAGGATTGCTTGGTCGCAGACGTCATAGGCTAATGAGAGATCGTGTGTTGAAACGACGACGCTTGTCCCATCATTTTTTGCGCGTCGAATGATTCCGAGTAGGGCATCACGATTGGGCTGGTCCAAACCGTTGAAGGGTTCGTCCAGCAGAATCAGTTTCGGTTGGGCGATAAGTGCGCGCGCTACGAGTACACGCTGGCGTTGCCCGCCTGATAGTTCACCGAAACGGTCCTTGGCTCGGCTTTGAAGACCAACATTTGTCAGAGTGCTGGCGACTTTTTCTCGGTGGGCTTTCCTGGGGAAACGGGCAAGTCCGATCTGTTTGTAGAGACCCATCATGACGACTTGTTCAACAGTGATGGGGAATGTCAGGTCGAGGTCAGCCGATTGAGGGACGTATCCGATGCTGTCGGGAATGCCGTCAATGTGTCCTTCGAGAATAGGAACGCTTCGGGCTAGGGCTTTGAGTAGCGTCGTTTTTCCGGAGCCGTTTGGGCCGACTAGGGCGAGCGCCTCACCGGGGTTCATGCGCCCTTGAACCCCGGTGAGGACGACGCGCGTCCCGTAGCCAACTCCAGCGCCCTGAAAGGTGATGCCGTTCGTGGTCACGGGTATTGCCTACTTCAAGTTCTCTGGAAGCTCGGCCAGCGTGCCATCCCAAGCAGTGACGATGGTCGTGACGTTGTGGATGATTGAGCCGATGTAGGTTTCTCCGGGGGATCCTGCAGGGCCCAAGGAATCGCCGTATAGGGCGTCGTCGCCAATGACGGCTTTCACACCGGCTAGTTCAGCGATCTTCTCGATTGACTTTGAATTGTTCGAGTTTTCAGCGAAGAGCGCTTTTGCTCCAGAGTCAATGACGGTTTGGGCAGCTTCCTGAATGTGCTCAGCGGTCGCGTCCTGCTGTTCATTGAAGTCAGATAGGGCCGCGCCGATGAAGTCGATCCCGTAGTCTTTGGAGAAGTAGCCGAACGCGTCATGTGACGAGAAGAGAATGCGCGAGTCTGCCGGAACGCTATTGATCGAGTCTTGGACCCACTGGTCAAGGTTGCGCAGTTTGTCGGCGTAGACGCTGACACTTTCTTCAATTCCTGCGGCGGAGTCGGGGGCTACTTCTTTGAGGAATTCACCAATGTTGGCAACTTGAACAGCTGCGTTCTTGGGGCTTGTCCACACGTGGGGGTCGTAGATAAATTCAGGTTCCGTTTCGCCTTCTGCTGGTGGGAAGGGCCACTTGCGCACCTCGACCTTTTGGGTACCTCGTTCGACCGTGTAGGGCAACGAATCGTCTGCGGTGATGGCTTGCGGGTCGGTTACTTCTTTGCTGGTCAGAATGCCACTGGTGACGCCCATCGTTCCTTTGAAGCCGGATGCCTCAATCGCACGATCGAGGAAATGCTCGAGGTCAACTCCGGATACAAGGAGCACGTCAGCTTTGGCAAGTGCTGTCGCTTGCGAGGGAGTGAGCTCATGTTCGTGAGCTGATGCGTTGGGGGCAAGAAGGCAAGTGAGTTCGAGTCGCGTTTGGTTGTTGGCATCTTCACTACCAATTGTGGTCTTTTGTCCGTCTGCGCCTGTTTTCTCGAGGACGAGGCCTGCCGTCGCTGGCGCGCCGGCAGCGATCTGCGTGACGTAGTCACAGATTTGGGTTGTGGTGGCAACGATGCCGACTGTTCCATGCTCCGTTCCGCTATTCGCGCTGGCGTTGGATGCGTCGTGGTTGGCGCAACCGGCAAGAGCCAGACCGAGCACACTGGTAAGTGCCACTCCTTGGAAAATACGGGTATTTGAGCGATGCATTGATTAAGACTCCATTTTCATGTATAGTTTCGGGCACCCGAAACTATACATGAGAATGCCTACAAATTGCAACACCCTAAATATAGTTAGGTCATCCTATTGTGCTTTATTACGGAAAACCATGTGGGGGGTGGGGCATTCGCCCCCACACACACACAACAGAGAACTATTTGTCAGCGAAGAGGCGCGAGAGCGTCAGTGCGCGCGACCATTGCCGCAACCATGCCCTGAACCTCGTTGTCATGGTGTGCGCCCGGCTTGAATTCCGACTTGTTTTCAAAGTCGGTAATGAGCGAAAGCGAAACCTGCTGAGCGACCATCGCAGCTTCGAAGTTCGCCAGAATCTGGCGCAGGTGTTCAACCTGACGGACGCCACCGCTGAAGGAGTAGCCGACGAAGCCGACACCCTTATTCGCGAGAGCCTTGGGCTCAAGGAAGTCAATAGCGTTCTTCAGAGCGCCAGGAATTGAGTGGTTATACTCCGGCGAAACAAAGATAAGCGCATCGTAAGACGAAACGGTTTCATTAAACTTTGCGCCGGCAGGATCCCGCGGGACGGCCATTGCGGGCGGCATCGGCTCAGCAAAAAGGGGCAGACTGAAGGAAGCAATGTCAATAACCTCAGCTTCGACACCTTCAACAGCGTTTGCTTTGTCGGCAACCCACTGAGCAACAGATGCACCAACGCGGTTCGGACGGACGGTGCCAAGAATAACGCCAAGACGGGTCATGATAAACTCCTTAAATTCTGCTTGAATTCTCAACTACTATATATTTATTTCACTCTTCAATCGACGTTAGTTGATGTACGTTCAGACACAGCAAGAACCCCCTGGAGCCCTAATTGATTCAATGCGCCTACGAATTAATGACAGATGGGCAGATGCGGCAGCCAAGACCAACGAACGTACGCATTGAGTGAGCCAACATCCAAGGGACGGTCATAGATAAAAGGTGGGCTAGAGTCTCCTCTAGCCCACCTCTAACGTTGGATCATTCGCCGATCTTGTCATCAGCAGCATCGCGAGCTGCGTCGATCTTGTCATCGAACTTGCCACCGGTAGCCTTCTTGGCCGCGTCTGCAACCTTATCCAGGAGGCCGTCGGTGTTTTCTTCGCTCATCATGCCCTTGGCAGCGTCGGTGGCCTGGTCTTTGAGTTCTTCGGCCTTGCCCTTGAGATCGTCGAGGTTCATGGTTTTCTCCTTACATTGAGAACGATGTTATGTTCAGTCTATGGGAGCCTTGAAGGTTACGCACTATATAACGAGGATTCACTGCTGACAGCGAGCCACAATACGAGAGATGCTAGAGGATAACACACCACTGTGGCGCGAGCTCGATTGCAGAAGAGGAGCATCAACAGTGCTCTCAGATGGGCACGCACGTCACTGAGTACCTAGGGAAGTGCCCGTGGGTGAGCATGTTGAAAGAGCGGTGTTGTCAACCGTTTTCGCGTTTTGCGCATAGCAGTAAACCCCTTGGAGTGGTGCTCCAAGGGGGTTTACTTGAGTTGAATTGCGGCGGTGTCCTACTCTCCCACACTCTGTCGGGTGCAGTACCATTGGCGTTTGTGGGCTTAGCT
>NZ_JASOER010000039.1:0-1076 GCF_030212665.1 Pauljensenia sp. UMB9872
GCCGTCGCGTATCTTGACGCGCATCGCGTCAAGGAAGATCACCGGATAGAACTGCTCTAGCTGGCGGTTTTGCCAGATCATGACCTCGTCTAACACCGCATCGGTAATGGTGCTGATCGTATCCGGGCTCATACCCACCCCGAGCGTGGTCGCGAGGTGGTGCTGAATATCGCGCACGGTCATCCCGCCGGCGTACAGCGAGACGATCATGTCGTCGAGTTCTGTGAGCCGGCGTGCGCTCTTGGGCACCATCTTCGGTGCAAACGTGCCGGCACGATCCCTGGGCACGGTTACTTCCAACGCGCCGTAGCCAGAATTAACCGTCTTGGTGTACGACCCGTTGCGGTGATTGCCGCCCTGCACGGTTTCCACCTGGGCTTTGGCCTTGCGGTCGGAATGGCCGTAGCCCAAATGAGCATCCATCTCCGCCTGCAGACCAGCGTTAATCGAGGCCTGCAACAAGCCCTTGACCAGCTCACTGGCATCATCAGTCGAGGCCGACAGCTCGCTGATCAAGCTGGCAAGCTCAGGATTTTCCATCAGCTTCTCGCTGATCTCGTTGACCCTCGCCGGGTCATGGTTCTTCTTCGGTGACACCGTAGTCATTATCGGTGAAACTCCTTCTAGATCAGAGCCTCACACACAAACTTCCTGACACCCTCCAATCCGACGCCTACTAAACACCCACCGCGGCCTATCCGAACCCCACATGAAAACAGCGGTCGAATGGCTGTTAAACCAAAAATCTATCGACCCGGCAGACCCTATCACCTGGCTGACACATCACCGCCACAACACCAGCCAACAACCCCCACACCCAGCCACCACCGACCCGATCGGCCCGACCGGCTACGACACCGCCATCGACTACAACCCCGCCTACCAAGACGGCTCCCTACACATCCGCAAAGGCTGGGCAGGACGATAAACCAGCCACGACACGCCGAGCCCATACACACATTTTGGCCATTAACTCCAAAAAGCTGGGCTAATACCCGAGGGTTAATACCCAAGAATAGTTGCTTTAGGTCGGGCTTTTCGTTGCTGTATCACGGGAAAGTCGCTGTTATTGAGGT
>NZ_JASOER010000013.1:0-76748 GCF_030212665.1 Pauljensenia sp. UMB9872
GTGCGACGGTTTTGCGTGTTTAAGCCCGGTTGCGTCGCGTGGGGTGTAGTTGGTGCGGTCGTGGGGTTGGTTTTTGTTCCCCCGACTGCACCTGGTGCGACGGTTTTGCGTGTTTAAGCCCGGATGCGTCGCGTGGGGTGCAGGTAGTGACGCTCACCAACTGGCTTCGCTTCCTTATCGACGAGGCCGCTTCCTCCGCAATCCGATAATCGCATCTGATGGCGGAGTGAACAGCTAATGATCGGGTTAATACCCTAAATGTGTGTACGGGCTCGGCGTGTCGTGGCTGGTTTATCGTCCTGCCCAGCCTTTGCGGATGTGTAGAGAGCCGTCTTGGTAGGCCGGGTTGTAGTCGATAGCGGTGGTGTCGCCGATCAGACCGATTGGGTCGTTGGTGGTAGCCACGACTTTTCTAACCTGCGCAGCCTGTGTAAACCCTGCCACTCCAGGCAGAGCGCATTAGACGGTGACAGATGGAGGTAAGCGCCAAGGGGCTACAGTTATTAGTTCGGCGATCTTTTCGTGCTCGAATGGAGAGCTACCTCACCAGTGTTTGTTAACATTGGAAGTAGTCAGATACCTGAGACCTCCACCTGAGGAGTGTCATTATGAGAGCTTCACTTACTAAGAGTCTTGGCATTGCGGTAGTTGTAGCTAGTAGCCTTGTATTAAGTCTGCCGGGGTCGTCAGTAGCTCAAGCCTCACCAAAAAAACGACTCTTCTCCCGCCTCGACGTGTGTAACGCCTTTAGGCTCTTCGCAGTCCCAATCACACGGAGAGTACGCTGAAATCCTCAATGTGAAGCTTGAAGAGAATCGTGTCGTTACCGCATCAAACGATCAACCGCTGTCTGTTCCCCAGAAGGTCGAGGTCATTAACGGAGTGGCAGAGCATTCTTTCCCCTCAGACTTCGGATATTCATACGCGACAACAAATGACGGCGAATCACTTTTCATATCAAATGCCGCGCATGAGCTCGTTGGTCTCATTGATTCCGTATCCGCAGTTGACACGGATGGTGCGACTTGGGCTGCAACAATGAGTGTCTCCAATAACGTAGTTACCTTCTCTAGCGAGGAAAGCGGGATTCGTTATTACCGAATCGAGTACGTGGGTGCTACTGCGGCAGATGCAGACGAAAACGACTTCGGGTATCGAGCATCCCTCATCGGAGTTCCGCGAAACTATGTTTACAATCCCGAGCTTGGCTCTCTGCACGATTACTGCACTAAATCGTCCGATGAATTCCCTAATCCTTTTGGCAAGAACGCGGATTTTAGAGGGCCATGTGCACTCCATGACATGTGCTACGAGCGTAAAGGTTGCGCCTCAAGATCATGTGATGCGTCGTTGAAGAGTAATTTGAAGAACAATTGTCGCGCAACGTACTCGAATGGCCCCACTCTCGCATCATGTTTAGCAACCGCTGAAGTGTATTGGGGTGTCGTCCGCGGTGCTCATATGTTCAGTTCGTGCGAATAGCGAGTACGGGTGCGTAATGAGGTATATTCCACTCGCTACAACTGCGACAGGGATCCTGGGTGGTGTCCTGCTGTCGTGGTTTGCGTTGAGCGTTGATGCACCTTTGAATGCGGTCGACTACCTGGCGGTCTTGCCGCTAGCGTTCTATCTTTTGCTCGCTGTTGTTGGTATCGCGTGTGCTTTTAAAGTGTCAGGTGTGCGTGTCGAGAGTTTCCTCTACTCGATTTTTATGACACTTAACCTCGCCGGCATCGGCTCGTTCTACATCTTTACTGACCCCACAACGATTAACGTTTTTGGATTCCTAGCTATTGTGGTTGGACTTCTTGGCGCGCTAGTGCCTGCAGTGTTCATATTCTGTAGCACTGAGACAAACTAAGCTACAGGCTTTTAGGATACGGAGTTGACGACGTTCTACCCGGTGATCTACGGAGCCGACCCCGAGGATGACTGGCTAGACGATGCGGTGTGGCGCAAAGCCAACCCAAGCCTGGACATCACCGTCCCGATTGAGAAGGTGCGTGCGGTCGCGCACTCAGCCCGTATCAACCCTGCCGAAGAAAACAGCTTCCGCCAGTTGCGGCTCAACCAGTGGGTCAAGCAATCAATCCGGTGGATGCCGATGCATCTGTGGGACAAAGGCAGTACTCCCATCGACCTCGCCTTGCTTGAGGGCAGGGTGTGTTACGCAGGCCTAGACCTGGCCACTACCACCGACATCACCGCCCTCGTACTCGTCTTCCCACCCCGAAACGAGGCCGAGCCCTATGTGGTGGTGCCGTATTTCTGGATCCTCGAAGACAATATCGAGCTGCGGGTGAACCTGGACCACGTCCCGTATGACCAGTGGGAGCGCGAAGGCTTGCTGAACACCACCGACGGCAACGTCGTCCACTATGGCGCCATCGAGGCATTCATTGAAGAACTCGGCACCCGCTACGACATCAGAGAGATCGCCTACGAGCGGTGGGGCGCGGTGCAGATGAGCCAAAACCTCCAGGACTCCGGCTTCACCGTCGTCTCCTTCGGCCGGGGCTTCACGGACATGAGCCTAGCAAGCAAGGAGTTCATGAAACTCGCCCTCGAAGGCCGCCTGCACCACGGGGGGCAACAAAGTGCTCGCCTGGATGGTGGACAACATCCACATCCGCACCACCCCTGCCGGGAACATCAAACCCGACAAGCAGAAATCAACCGAGAAGATCGACGCCGTCGTGGCCACCATCATGGCCCTGGACCGGGCCATCAGATGCGCCGGCCACGACACCACCGCCTCCGTCTACGACGAGCGAGGACTACTCGTCTTGTGATCGTACTTGCGGCGCAGTGCTTGGAGGTTTCCAAGCACTGGACGAAATGCCTCACCCAAAGGACCAACCTGCGGCCACATACGGGGATGATAAGGGACCCTATCGCCCCTACCTACCGCCATGATCCGTGAGTCCGGCTCCTCAATCTTCTCGAGCACGGGCAGGAGCTTGCAGAATCCGCGCCAGCGCCAGTCGGAGGCATTCAAGTCCACTCCGAACGCCGGGATGACGATGTAGTCCTGCGATTCTGCCAGCATCTTGCGCAGGATTTCGACGTTTATATCCAGGATCTCGTCGTGGTATTCCTGCAGCATCGTCCATTTTTGCTCTGCGCGGTCCGGCTGCTTGTCAACGATCGGCACGAGGTTGACAAAACTCAATCTGGTCGGAGTGCCGAAGGATTTGGGGTATTCATGATTGATTCGGCAGTTCACTAAGTACGCGCAAGTTTTATCGCCGCATTCGGACTTTCCTGCGAAAACACGAGCCTCGGCTGGGTTCATGCCGATGAAGATCAGATGGGTCCCATACTGCTGATTATCTGCGGCGCTCGAAGGAAATGTCCGGGTCAGAAACCAGCGGAATTCAACTTTAGGAAACTCCTTTACGGGGGAATGGCGAAGGCAGCTCTCACCCAACTCGAAGGCTTGCCATATTTGGTCGATTCGAGGAAGGCCTGATTCAGTCATGACTGGTCACTCCAAGAGGTAATGATCGGGAGGGGAAAATGAGCCTAACATCCTGGCTGCGCGGCATTGGCGCCCGCCACACTGCCAACCACCGGCTGTCGAATCAATACTCGTTCCTGTTCGGTCCGACATCAAGTGGTCGTGCGGTGACGGAGCAGTCGGCGATGCAGATGACGGCCGTCTACTCGTGCGTGCGGATCCTGGCCGAGGCGGTCGCCGGCCTGCCGTTGCACGTGTACCGCCAGGATGCGTGCGGGTCGAAGGTCAAGGCAGTGGATCACCCGCTGTACCGGTTGCTGCATGATGAGCCGAACCCGGAGATGACCTCCTTCGTATTCTGCGAGACCCTCATGACCCACCTTTTGCTGTGGGATAACGCGTATGCACAGGTGATCCGCAACGGCCTGGGCGAGGTCATCGGCCTGTATCCGCTCATGCCGAATCGAATGAGCGTGGGCCGCGACAGCGCGGGCAGACTCTATTGCGAGTATCAGCGCACCTCCGACGAACCACCCTCCGCCCGATACGAGCGGGTGGTGCTCTCGCCGGCGGAGGTGCTGCACATTCCAGGCCTCGGGTTTGACGGGCTGGTCGGGTATTCGCCGATTGCGATGGCGAAGAACGCGATCGGCATGAAGTAGGAACAAAACCCAGGACGTTTCACTTGGAAATGTTCGATGGGTTTGCCGGTTAGCTGGGAGTAGGTGGTTTTGAGCGCGGTGGCCTTGGCGTTTTTAGCTGTTATCTGCGCGTCAATGGCGTGTTTTTCTGCGAGTGTTTTCTGGTATTTCGTGAGGCGTCTTGGGTGTAGGTGGTGGCGCGTGTCGGCGGGTTTTGTGCACCGGCTGCACCTGGTGCGACGGTTTTGCGTGTTTAAGCCTGGATGTGTCGCGTGGGGTGTAGTTGGTGCGGTCGTGGGGTTGGTTTTTGTGCACCAGCTGCACTTGGTGCGACAGTTTTGCGTGTTTAAGCCCGGATGTGTCGCGTGGGGTGTAGGTAGTGACGCTCACCAACTGGCTTCGCTTCCTCATCGACGAGGCCGCCTCCTCCGCAATCCGATTAATCGCATCTGATGGCGGAGTGAACCGCTAATGATCCGGTAAAAATACAAGGGTGGGGGCGTCTCTACGAGACGCCCCCACCCCGTATGCAGCTTCAAAGCCGAAGAAGCGAGCCCTACAAGTTCGAATCCTTCACAGACTGCGTGAGCTTCTGATCGCCCTGGGCATACACAACGCACGCAATATGACGATCTCCGTCCTTCCACGACTGTTCAGTCGGAACAAGCCACGACACATCCAACGATGACGTCACATAGTCTGACCCAACATAGTCGGTAAAAGAGGAAACGCACGCCTCTTCAGCCTGTGAGTTCAGTTCAGAATCGCCAGGGAACGCATCGTCAGCACCGTTTGGGCTTGTCTTAACAATGGCTGAAACCTCGCCCCGATGTTCCTCGGAACAGGACGTGTGATCGATCGTCACCGCCGTCTTAGTGTTCGGCAGCTGAATACAATCGCCGACCTTTAAATCAAGGACAGACGAACTCGAACACCCTGCCATTAGCGCAACGGCTGAAATAGCGAACGCGCCCGAGCCGGTGGCGCGGGCCGTTCGGCCTCGTAAATTGGTGAACACTATCGTCACATTCCAACAAGCGCGTGAACGATGAAGTACACGATCGCCGCAACCGCAGCAGCAGCTGGAAGGGTCAAGAACCAACCGACCACGATGTTGCCAGCAACACCCCAGCGGACAGCCGAGAAACGCTTCGTCGCACCCACGCCAAGGATTGCCGACGTAATCGTGTGCGTCGTAGAGATCGGAGCGTGAAGAACGAATGCGGACAGGTACAGAACGATGGCGGACACACCCTCGGCGACGAAGCCACGAGCCGGATCCAGATCGATGATCTTACGGCCGAGCGTACGCATAATGCGCCAGCCACCGGCATACGTGCCCATCGAAATCGCACCTGCGGCAGCAAGCTTGACCCACAGCGGAATCGTGATGTCACCCGTCACCGGGTCAATCACGTTGTGCGTCTCGCCGTAGCCGCCGGCGATCAGCGCCATCACAATGACGCCCATCGTTTTCTGAGCGTCCTGCAGGCCGTGGCCAAGGGCCATTGCTGCAGCTGACAGAGTCTGAAGAATACGGAAGCGACGCATCGTGCGGTGATAGGGCAGATTTTGCAACAGTCTCATCAGGCCCTTCATGAGGAAGAAGCCCAGAAGGAAGCCGATCACCGGGGACGCGAACATCGGGATGATGACGTGCTGAAGAATTCCAATCCACTTCACCTGGGTCGCTGAAGCAAGGCCAGCGCCCACCAAACCACCAATCAAGGCGTGTGATGAGGACGATGGAAGCCCAAACCACCATGTGATCAGATTCCACACAACCGCACCGACCAGAGCGCCCAGCACAATCGCCAAGCCCTCTCTCTGTTGAAGAACGTCGGACGAATTCGTGTAGTGCGAGATATCGATGATGCCCTCACCGATAGTTTTTGCGACCTCCGTGCCCAAAAGTGCGCCAATAATGTTCATGACAGCAGCCATGAGGAGAGCGGCTCGCGGGGTCAGTGCCCTGGTGGACACGGAAGTTGCGATTGCATTCGCTGCATCGTGGAAGCCGTTGGTGTAGTCAAAACCAAGAGCAATGATCACGACCAGCGAGACCAGGACCAGATTAAGATCCACGGGTCAGGACTCCTTCACCGCAATCGTTTCAACGCAGTTTGCGAGGTCTTCGAATGCGTCGGATGCCTCTTCTAGGACCTCAACAAGGTCCTTCAGCTTGATGATCGTCACCGGATCAAGGCCGGAATCGAAGATCGAAGTGAGAGCACGACGGTAGGTCGTGTCACCTTCGTTCTCAAGGCGGTTCAGCTCAACCCAGAAGTCGCGCATGTCCAGTGGGGACTTGAGGCCGGGGATCTGCTCTGCCGTCAGCGCTGCGCAGCGAGTCAAGATATCGACCTGCTCGTGTAGAAGCGAGTGTATGTAGTCCGGTAGGTCGTTCAGACCGTACATGACGTAGAGGTCGCCGGCCTCGTCGATCAGGTCCATGCAGTCGTCGAGGCACGAGGCCAAGGCGCCAAGGTCTTCACGATCGAAGGGGGTGATGAAAGTCTGGTTGATGAGGTTCAAAATGTGGTGATTAATCTCATCGCCGGAGTGTTCGACCTCGTGCAGTTGATCGCGCATTGCGACCTGTTCCTGCGGTGAGGAGTCAAGGATTGACGAAAGAATCGTCGTGCCGGAAACAAGGTTCGCGGCCTGCTGTGAATACAGGTCGAAGAAGGACGGGCCGTCAGCGGCCTTGCGAAGTCCCACGATTTTTCCTCCTGAGGATTGGGGATGCGTTCCAAAACGCACTTACAGATTAAGGCACTCGAGGCGTTCAGATGAATGAAGGAAGACGAATGGATACCGACGCGCCACGTTTGTGAAGTGTTGCACACATGCTCACGGGACTTATCGCCCGCGCATTTTCCTCCACTATCTGGGATTATGGAACACGTAGAACAGGGGCGCACCCGTCGCCCCGGAATACCGAAAGCCGCAGGAGGCAAAATGTCCGTGACTGAACAGGATGTGCGAGCAGCAGCTCCGTCCAACGCTCCAGAAGACGTTCTCGCATGGGTTGCTAAGATCGCCGCGCTGACGACGCCTGACGCCATCGAGTTCGCCGATGGTTCGCAGGAAGAGTGGGATCGCCTGACCTCTCTCATGGTTGAGACTGGCATGTTCACCAAGCTCAACGAAGAGAAGCGCCCGAACTCCTTCCTTGCTCGCTCCAAGCCCTCTGACGTTGCACGTGTCGAGTCCCGTACGTTCATCTGCTCCGAAAAGGAAGAGGACGCCGGCCCGACCAACCACTGGGCAGACCCGACCGAAATGAAGGCCATCCTCAAGGAGAAGTTCACCGGCTCCATGAAGGGCCGCACGATGTACGTGATCCCCTTCTCCATGGGCCCGCTGGGCGGTCCGATCTCGCAGCTCGGCATCGAGATCACCGACTCCCCCTACGTTGTCTGCAACATGCGCATCATGACCCGCATGGGCACGGCTGCAATGGACCTCATCGCTGAAGGTGCAACCTGGGTTCCCGCCGTTCACTCCGTGGGCGTTCCGCTCGAAGAGGGCCAGGCTGATGACAACTGGCCGTGCAATGACGAAAAGTACATCACCCACTTCCCCGAGACCAACGAAATCTGGTCCTTCGGCTCCGGCTATGGTGGCAACGCCTTGCTCGGCAAGAAGTGCTTTGCTCTCCGTATCGCTTCGACCATGGCTCGCCGCGATGGCTGGATGGCAGAACACATGCTCATCCTGCGCCTGACCCGCACCGAGACCGGCCAGCAGTTCCACGTCACAGCTGCGTTCCCATCAGCATGTGGCAAGACCAACCTCGCTATGCTCCAGCCGACCATCCCGGGTTACACCGTTGAGACCGTCGGTGACGACATCGCGTGGATGCGCCCGGGTCCGGATGGTCGCCTGTACGCAATCAACCCGGAAGCCGGCTTCTTCGGCGTTGCACCGGGCACCTCGTACGACACCAACCCGATGGCTATGGACACCATGCGCGCCAACTCCATCTTCACCAACGTCGCACTGACCGACGATGGCGATGTGTGGTGGGAAGGCATCGACGGCGAGGTCCCGGCACACCTGATCGACTGGCACGGCAACGACTGGACCCCCGAGTCCGGCGAGAAGGCTGCTCACCCGAACAGCCGCTTCACCGTCCCGGCATCGCAGTGCCCGATCATCTGCTCCGACTGGGAAGCACCTCAGGGTGTTGCCATTGATGCCATCCTCTTCGGTGGCCGTCGCGCCACCAACGTCCCGCTCGTTGCAGAACAGTACGAAGCAGCACACGGCGTCTTCATCGGCGCATCCGTTGCTTCCGAGGTCACCGCAGCAGCAACCGACGTCAAGGCCGGCTCGCTCCGTCACGACCCGTTCGCAATGCTCCCCTTCTGTGGCTACCACATGGCTGACTACTGGGGTCACTGGCTCGAGATGCAGGCAGAGCTTGGCGACAAGTTCCCGAAGGTCTACCAGGTGAACTGGTTCCGCAAGGACGAGAACGGCAAGTTCATGTGGCCGGGCTACGGTGACAATTCGCGCGTCCTCGACTGGATCGTCCGTCGTGCCGCTGGCGAGGTTGAGGCAATCGACGGTGTCACCGGTCGTTACCCGAAGTTCGAGGACTTCAACCTTGATGGTCTCGACATTGACGAGTCCGTGTGGGCCAAGCTCTTCGCGATCGATCTCGACGCATGGGCCGCTGAGATGGACGACACCGAGGAATACTTCAAGCAGTTCGGCGACAAGCTCCCCAAGGAGATCACCGAGCAACTCGCGAAGTTCCGTGAGCGTATCGCAGCAGCCCGCGCCTGATTTCAGGTAGCGCTCTAGCACACGCGATCTATACCGGTGGTCGGACCCGATGGGTCCGGCCACCGGGCTTTTATATGCAAACCGTGTTCTCGGTGGCCTGCGATAAAATTTCGGCAATACACACAATTGAGGGGGAGGCCACTGGTGGCACCAACTATTTCCGCTGAAGAGATTGAAAAGGCCGGGGAGCTTTTAGGGCGAGTCTCCGACATCTTCTCTTCGAAAGTTGTCGGCCAGCACGACCTCAAGCGTGCACTGATGGTGGGACTGCTGACTCGTGGTCACATCCTGATTGAGTCCGTACCCGGCCTAGCGAAAACGACTGCCGCCCAAACGCTTGCTTCTGCTGTCTCCGGTTCGTTCCGCCGAATCCAGTGCACACCGGACCTGATGCCTAACGACATCGTCGGTATGCAGATCTGGAACCAGGCAACCGCAGAAATGACCACTCAGCTTGGTCCTGTCCACGCAAACTTCGTGTTGATGGACGAAATCAACCGTTCCAGCGCGAAAACCCAGTCCGCGATGCTTGAAGCAATGGCGGAATATCAGACAACGATTGGTGGCGTGAACTATCCGCTTCCTCAGCCGTTCATGGTGATGGCCACCCAGAACCCGATCGAGGAAGAAGGCACGTACGTTCTTCCCGAGGCTCAGATGGACCGCTTCCTTTTGAAGCAGGTCATTACATACCCCCAGCCACGCGAAGAATTTGAGATCCTGACCCGCATTGAGTCTGGTCAGATGGCGAAACCCGCCACGGGTGACCCGATTTCGATTGAGGAGCTGGTGGGATTGCAAGACACCGTTCAGAAGGTGTTCATTCATGACACGTTGAAGGGCTACATCGTAGACCTGATGAACACGACCCGCGGTTCCGGGCCCGTTCCGTTGCCAGCGTGGGCAAATCATGTGCGTGTGGGTGCGTCTCCGCGTGGTGGTATTGCGCTGATGCGTGCCGCTCAGGCTATTGCGCTCCTTGAAGGTCGTCATTTTGTTGTTCCCGACGATGTGAAGGTCATGCGTTATGCGGTGCTCCGCCACCGCATTATCCGCACGTTCGATGCGTTGGCTGACAATGTGTCGGTTGAAGGCCTGATTGATGCTGTCTTCAACGCTGTCCCCGTTCCGTGAGCCCCGCTTCACATTATTTCGGTCGAATTCTAGGAAGCTGATACGCCGTCATGCCCGTTCGTAGTCGCGAGATCCACGCGTTGTCGTCGCGTGCGCGCTTGCCGATCATGCGCAAACTGCTGTCCATCATGGATGGGCAGCATTCCGGCGTGCGTCCGGGCCGCGGCTGGGATTTCCTTGATCTTGCCGAATATCATGCGGGCGATGACGTCCAGGATATTGATTGGGCTGCGACCGCTCGTACAGGGCAGGCGATTATTCGTCGCTATGAGTCGACGGCTAACCTGCAGGTTGTCATGCTGGTCGATACGGGACGTTCGATGGGGGCGCTTGCTCCATCAGGTGAGCCGAAGATTGATGTTGCCACCAGGGCCTGTGAGGCGATCGCATGGTTGGCGGTAGCGCGTGGCGATCAGTTGGGTGCGATTTCAGGGGATAGTGAGAAGATCACTATTTCCCCGGCGCGTTCAGGTAATGCCTATGCGGAGATGCTTCTGCGACGGATCAGGGCGACGATCACGCTTGAAACACCCGCGTCGAATGTGACGGCGCTTCTTGAGCGAGCGCTTGTTGCGATTCGTCGTAGGTCCCTGATTGTTCTGGCAACGGATTCGGTCCAGCCGGAGCCAGGCTCGCAGGCGGATGCAGTTTTAGCGAAGCTGACGCGCAAACATGCGGTGATCGTGGTGTCTGTAGATGATATGAATCCGACGGACTTGCCGAAGGGGACTCGCATTATCGATGTCGATCAGGGGCCGTTGCCGGATTTCCTGTTGGGTGACAAGCAGTTGGCCGACCAGGCGAAGTTGATCGTGTCGGCTAGGCGTCAAGAGGTCGCATCCCTACTGGATCATCGCGGTGTGATCCGAGTGTCGGTTTCGGGCTCGAAGGACGTGCCACGTGCTCTGATGAGCGCCCTCGAAAGGGGGACTCGTGTCAGGTAACATTCTGGACGGTGTTCGCGAGCCGGTCGTGTATCCCGAGTGGATGTGGGTTGCCGGTCTCATTCTGTTCCTCATCATCGTCGCGTGGATTGTGGTGTGCCTAGTCCGCTGGTGGAAGTCGGATGCGAATCGTCCGCGGGGCCTGCGTGATCTGAGCGCCGAGCAACGTCGCGCATATCGTGACAATCTTGTGCAGATTGAAGCGAATTTCTCCGCCGGAGAATGGAACGAATCCGAGGTTCACTTGGCGGTTGCGGGCTTGATGCGCGCGCTGGGGACCGAGCGGACGGGTCGCAATCTTGAGTCCGCGACGGTCGCTGAGATTCGCGCGCTTGTACCGATGTGGCCGGCGTACGTGCATCTGATGGAGCGTTGCGTCGAACCCTCGTTCTCCGGCCAACCGACGCGCGAGTGGGTGTCGACGCTTCTTGAGTCAGCGTTGAAGGTGATCGATCAGTGAGGTTCGCCTTTTTCGTTATTCTCGTTATCGGAGCCGCCCTGGTCGCGTTGGTCGTTGGGTGGAGGCGCGCGGCCTCATCCTCTATCGCGAATGATTCACGAGGCTGGGTGGCGCATTCCGGCTATATCTCTACGTTGCCCGGCTTTAAACGCCTGGTCAGGCGTAGTCGCATCATGCTTGCGGGCGCGATTGTCTTTTTGAGCTTGGGCGTTGTCGGCGTGGCATTCAGTGCCGGGGCACCCATCGATCGCGTGATCCAGGATGAGAAGACGGCGTCACGTGACATTGTTTTGTGCCTGGATACGTCCGGGTCGATGATCCCCTACGATGGGAATATCGGCGATGCTTTTTCGCGGATTGTTCAGCATTTTGCGGGCGAAAGAATCAGCTTGAACCTGTGGAATTCTCGCACTTTGGTGAAGTTCCCGCTGACGAATGACTACGACCTTGCGGTGTCTGAGCTCGACGAGATGAGCCGGATCATGAAGGAAGGCTACCTGGGTGAAAGCGCCGACGGCGTGTATGCCACGCAGGAGCTGATTGACTACACGTCAGCGACCGTTGACGAAGAAGAAGCCGCGTCGCTTGCGGGTGACGGCTTGGCGTCGTGTGTGCTGAGTTTTGACCACTCCGGCGAAGACCGTTCACGTCTGATTCTTTTTGCCACGGATAACGAGATCAACGGTCCGCAGATTTACACGCTTGCTCAGGCGTTTGATTTTGCTCATCAGCAGAACGTTCAGGTGACCACCCTGTATCCCGGCGATGGTGACCTGCTGACTACCGAGGGCGAAGAACTGAAAGAGCTGACCGAAGACAACGGCGGTGTCTTCTATGACGCCTCCGACGCTGCGAGCGTCCAAGGGATTATCCAAGAAATCGAATCTCTGCAGCGCATCGAATTGTCCGAGCACGCGAAGGTTCTTGAGATCGATAAGCCGGCTGGCGTCCTCAGCCTTGCCGCTGTTGGCATTATCGGGTTCCTTGGTCTGCTTGCAATCGGGAGGCTCTGACATGTTCTTCCGTCCCGTGTTTTCTTTGACAGCTTTCATTCTTGTGGCGATTGTTGGATTCTCGCTGGTCCTGCTTGGGTTGAAGCGAGGCACGCGCACATCGAAACGTGAAGCCGCCAGACGTGCCATGATCGTTGCTCTGTTGGTTTTTATGATGGCGGGCCCCTCCATTCCTGGCAAGGCAAGTGACGTTGGTTCGGCGGCCGAAGCGTGGATTGTCATCGACCGGACAGGATCAATGGCGGGTGAAGACTGGGATGGCGATCGGCCTCGAATCGAGGGTGCCAAACAGGACGTTCAGACCATCCTTGATGCAATGCCGGGTGCTCGCATCACGATCATGGTCTGGGATTCGAATGTCAGCACGGTTCTCCCTCTGACGACGGATCGGGATGCTGCCGACAGCTATCTGACGAACCTGCGTCAGGAGCTTTCTGACTCGTCCCACGGGTCGACGCCGAATCGTCCGGCTTCAGCTCTTTTCAGTGCGCTGCATGACGCTGAGGAACAAGATCCGGATGCAATCCGTGGGCTTTTCGTCTTCTCTGACGGGGAAAGCTCGAACGAAGACGTTTGGAGTCCCATCGACGACATGAGTACGTCTTCGTGGGGGTTGATGAGCCGATACGTCGACGGTGGTGCGATCATCGGGTACGGCACGAAAGAGGGCGGGCCGATGAAGGTGCGTCGCCTGACTGGTGACGCGCAGAAGCGGGGATACACCGAAGACTCTCAGTCGGGCGATCAAGCAAGTGAAGTGGTCGAAGACGAGTACATTCGCGATGGTTCCGAGCCGGATTCTCCGATCGCGATTACGCGCATTGACGAGGACGCCTTGAAAGACATTGCCGAGCAAACGGGGCTGACGTACATCCACTCGCCGGCAACTGCCGAGATCAAACAGGTTGCGTCGACTCTGGATGAAAACTCGCAGGTAGTGGCCACTCAGCGAGCCCAAGTGAAGGCGGCACGCTACCTGATTTGGCCGTTTGCCCTGTTCTTGGGTGGAATGCTCGCGTGGGAAACCGCGATCGTTGCAGGTAAAGCCCGAAACATGAGGAGGGCTCGTGCCATCTAAAAAGAACACCCGTAAAGCGAATAAGTATGAGGTCGCGCTTCCCTTTGGTGGGCGTACTGCCGGTGATCCTGAACGCCAGCCTGTTCCGGCAAAGCGGGAGCGAACAAAGGAAGACCTGCGCAGACTCCTTTGGTCTACTCCCCTCATTGTCGTTGCTAGCCTGATTGCGTTGTTCCTTGTGGGACTTCCCGTCTGGTCTCATCACACGCGAGGCCAGTGGCAGGCGGGCGAGTACACCCAAGCAACGGGCGAGTATTCAACGCAACGTACGTTGACGACCTACGGGCCAGAGTCATGGGTGGCGCATTACAACGTGGGCACGTCTCTTCTGAAAGACGGCAAAGCAGGCAAGGCGCTCAACGAATTGCAGATTGCTCTTGAAGGCGTCCCGAAGGCTACACAGGACGAAGAGGGGCACATTCAAGTCTTCTCTTACGAGTGTCAGGTGCGTATTAACACTGCTCTTGCGTTCGAGGTATTGGGCGATCAGGCGATGGAATCAGGCAACGGCGATGAAGCGGATCAGAATTACCAGCAGGCGGATGAAACGCTTGTCGCGTGCACGCTTGATTCCCGGCCACAAGACCCGTCGGACCCCCAGGATCAGTCCTCCGGTGGCCAAGGCGGTCAGGGCGGCGATCAAGGTCAGTCTGGCGATTCCGAGCAATCGAGTTCGTCGCAGTCCGGTTTGTCTTCGGACAACGAGGCCGACCGGCAGGGCGAAGACTCTGAGCCTGACCAGGGGTCGAGTGACGGATCTGCTAATCAGGAAGAATCTTCCCAATCTGAGCAGGCAAGTAAGGCTCGCGAGCGCTTGAAGAATAAGCGTCAGCACGCACAAGGTAAGCCAGATAAGTCGAATAATTCGCAGAGGAGCGACTCTTCGGGCCAGAGGTCTTCCGGTGGCGGTCAAGAACAGAGCCAGCAGGGTGATTCGTCGGACCAGGAGGGCGATGAAGAAACGAAGCCAAAGACCGCGGAAGAGCAACGTCGTCGAGAAATTGAACGTCGATTGCGTCGTAGCACTGACGTTGATGAGGATTCGTCTGCGACCACTCGGACCGGCGATTCGAATGGCGCATGGTAGGTCGGATCCGGCCTCGTCAATCACGAAACTGGGTGGCGCGGAAGGTGAATTCGTGGCACGTCCCATGTCGGACGGAAATGGACGCGTGTCGCGCCAGCTCACAATCATCGATAGGCTAAAGCCATGAAGGTCCTCTTGGTGGGAAATGGGGGGCGCGAGGTCGCCCTTGCCCGAAACCTGGTACGTACTGCATCTTCATCTGATCCGGTTGAACTGATTGTTCAGGCGGGTAACCCGGGGCTTGAGCCACTGGGGAAATCACTTGTATTTAATCCGCTGAATACGGATGATGTCGCTGTGCGCGCAAAGGCTCTCGGAGTGGACCTGGTTGTTGTTGGACCTGAGGCTCCTCTTGTCGCCGGCGTCGCTGACGCCGTTCGCGCTGAAGGGATACCGGTTTTTGGCCCGTCGAAGGCTGCTGCTCAACTTGAAGCATCCAAGGCATTCGCTAAAGAGATCATGGAAGCAGCTGGTGTTCCGACCGCTCGCGCTTTCACCTGCCGTACTACCGAAGAGGTCGAGACTGCGTTCAGCGAATTTGGCGCTCCCTACGTGGTGAAGGATGATGCGCTTGCCGCTGGTAAGGGTGTTGTGGTGACTGATGATCGCAATGTGGCGCTTGCTCACGCAACCACCTGCCTGAACCGTGAAGATGGCGTTGTCCTGGTTGAGGAATACCTGGATGGCCCCGAGGTTTCTCTGTTCTGTGTCAGCGATGGCACTACTGTTGTTCCGCTGGTTCCCGCTCAGGACTTCAAGCGTGTTGGCGACGGAAACTCCGGTCCGAATACGGGTGGTATGGGTGCGTACACTCCGCTTCCGTGGCTGGATGATTCGGTTGTCGACGAGGTCGTGAAGACTGTTGCTCAGCCGACCGTTGACGAGATGGGTCGTCGCGGAACCCCGTTCGTGGGCCTGCTTTACTGCGGTCTGGCAATGACGTCGAAAGGTATTCGCGTCGTCGAATTCAACGTTCGCTTCGGTGATCCTGAGACGCAGGTTGTTCTTGAACGTCTCGATTCGTCACTTGCTGACCTGCTCTACGCTGCGGCGAGGGGAACGCTTGCTCATTTGCCTGCTCCCACTTGGTCGTCGGATGCGGTGGTCACGGTTGTGATGGCGTCGAGTGGCTACCCGGACACGCCCGATACCGGACATGAAATCACAGGCATTGAGGACGCGGAAGCTGTCGACGGCGTGCATGTTATTCATGCGGGTACTCGTTTTGAGATCACATCTTCGATGGACGAGGTTGCACTGGGGTGTTGCGGGTTCGAACCCGACGAAATGCTGGTGAATTCCGGTGGGCGTGTGCTGGATGTCGTGGGACGCGGTGCAACCGTTGAAGAAGCCAGAGCCAAGGCCTACGAGGGCGTCGATTGGATCAGCTTCGCTGGTGAGCATCACCGTAAAGACATTGCAACCTGGCCGGCCGAGCTAGACGCTAAGAACTGAACTGAATAGAGACGGAGGACGCGTAATGACTGCTATGGAACTTCCAGGATGGAAACATGTGTCCTCCGGCAAGGTGCGTGACATCTACGCGCCCGCCGATCAGGAAACACCTGACCGTCTTCTTCTGGTGACGTCGGACCGCATCAGCGCCTACGACTACATTCTGCCGTCGGAAATCCCCGGCAAGGGCAAGGTGCTGAACCAGCTTGCTCTCTGGTGGATGGAACAGCTACGCGACGTGGTTGAAAACCATGTCATCACTGCTGAAACTGATGCTACAGATCCTTTGAGTGTTCCGGCTCCCCTCGTCGGTCGATCAGTGGTTGCCAAGGCTCTGAATATGATTCCGATCGAGTGCGTCGTTCGCGGATACCTGACGGGTTCCGGCTTGGTCGAATACAAAGAGTCGGGCACCGTCTGCGATATCGCTCTTCCCGAGGGTCTTGTTGAAGCCTCGCGCCTCGAAACTCCGATCTTTACTCCCGCTGCCAAGGCGGAACTGGGCGATCACGACGAGAACATTTCCTTCGGACGCGCAGCTGAAATGGTCGGCGAAGAACTCGCGTCTCGCCTGCGCGACGTTTCTATCGCCCTGTATGACGGTGCTCGCGAAATTGCTGCCGAGCGCGGTGTCATCATCGCCGACACCAAGTTTGAATTCGGGCTGGATCACGCAACAGGCAACCTGGTCCTGGGCGACGAAATCCTGACCCCCGATTCCTCGCGATTCTGGCCCGCCGACCAGTGGCAGCCCGGCCAGATCACCCCGAGCTTCGATAAACAGTACGTTCGCGACTGGCTGACCAGCGCCGAATCCGGATGGGACAAGAAGTCGGGAGAAAACCCGCCCGTCCTGCCGGAATCCGTTGTGACTGCAACTCGCGACCGTTACATCGAAGCGTTTGTTCGCCTGACCGGCGAAGAACCGACACTATAACCATCACCACCAATAAGCGGGTCAAACCCGTCACCCAACACGCGGAAATTCCGCACGCACAATAGGAGGACGCCGTGGGGCGAATCATCGTGGAAGTGATGCCGAAGCCGGAAATCTTGGATCCCCAGGGTAAGGCAGTGGGATCTGCACTTCCGAGGCTTGGAATCACAAGCTTTGCTTCTGTTCGCCAGGGCAAGTGCTTCCACCTGACGGTTGACGGCCCGGTCACCGAGGAACTTCTCGCGGATGCCCGCAAGGCCGCTGAAGAGGTTCTGTCGAATCCGATTATCGAAGATGTTGTCCGCGTCGAGGCGCTGGATGAAGGCGAGGCCACCAAGTGACTCGCATTGGTGTTGTTACCTTCCCGGGCACCTTGGATGACCGGGATGCTGTGCGCGCCGTCCGCCTTGCCGGTGGCGAGCCCGTCGCTCTTTGGCACAAGGATGCCGACCTGCACAGCGTTGACGCGGTCGTCATCCCCGGTGGCTTCTCCTACGGCGACTACCTGCGGTGTGGCGCAATTGCTGCGACTGCTCCCGTGATGGGTGAAATTGTCGAGGCAGCCGGTAAGGGTATGCCCGTTCTTGGCATCTGCAATGGCTTCCAGGTTCTCTGCGAAGCGCACCTGCTTCCCGGCGCTCTGATCCGTAACGATCATCAGAAGTTCTTCTGCCGCGACCAGGAACTGCGCGTCGAAAACGCCGATACCGCGTGGACACGTGCATTCACCGCTGGCGAGCACTTCACCGTTCCGCTGAAGAACGGTGAAGGCAACTTTCAAGCCTCCCCGGCTGAACTGGAGCGCCTCGAAGGTGAAGGCCACATCGTCTTCCGCTACATCGGCCTGAACCCGAACGGTTCCGCGAACGATATTGCTGGCGTGACAAACGCTGCGGGCAATGTCGTTGGTCTGATGCCGCACCCCGAACACGCGACCGAAGCGGGCTTTGGTCCGCTGGCCACGAAGGACGGCGTGCACGTCGGCCACGGTGGTACCGAAGGTCTGAAGATCTTCCAGTCCGCCCTGATGGGCTTGGTGGGGTAATCCGACGTGTGGCCTCGTGAATAGATACGAGGCCGCGCCCGCTGAATTTTTCACGAAACGTTCATAGACGCGAACCGAAACGTGCGTAACGAATGGAGCAGTTATGACCGCGAAGGTCGAAGCAGAGAATCCTCGGGAATTGCCGGATACGACAGAAGATGCGGCCGCAACCCCCACGAAAGATATGCCCTGGAAAGAACTGGGCCTGAAGGAAGACGAATACGCCAAGATCTGCGAGATCCTGGGTCGTCGTCCCACGAACGCTGAGCTGGCGATGTACTCCGTCATGTGGTCAGAGCACTGCAGCTACAAGTCATCGAAGAAGCACCTCGCTGAGCAGTTCGGCGAGCGCACCACCGAAGAAATGAAGCGCCACCTGTTGGTCGGCATGGGGCAGAACGCTGGCGTTGTCGACATCGGTAACGGCTGGGCGGTTACCTTTAAGGTTGAGTCGCACAACCATCCGTCGTTCGTTGAGCCTTACCAGGGTGCTGCAACCGGTGTCGGCGGTATTGTCCGCGACATTATCTCCATGGGCGCGCGCCCGGTCGCCGTCATGGATCAGCTACGCTTCGGCGCGGTTGACCACCCGGATACCCCGCGCGTCGTTCACGGTGTGGTTTCCGGCGTGGGTGGCTACGGCAACTGCCTGGGCCTGCCGAATATCGGTGGTGAAACCGAATTTGACCCGTCCTACCAGGGCAACCCGCTGGTCAACGCACTCTGCGTCGGCACCCTGCGCCACGACGACATTCACCTGGCAAACGCAACCGGTGAAGGCAACCTGGTTGTCCTCTTCGGCGCGCGCACCGGCGGTGACGGCATCGGTGGCGCATCGATTCTGGCGTCCGAAACCTTCGAAGAGGGCATGCCCGCCAAACGCCCCTCCGTGCAGGTCGGTGACCCCTTCATGGAGAAGGTCCTCATCGAATGCTGCCTCGACCTGTTCAAAGCGGACGTCGTTCAAGGTATCCAGGACCTCGGCGCCGCTGGTATTTCTTGCGCCACCTCCGAGCTGGCCTCCAATGGCGATTCTGGTATGCACGTCGACCTTGAGAACGTGCTGTTGCGTGACCCGACCCTGACCGCAGGCGAAATCCTGATGTCCGAGTCGCAGGAACGCATGATGGCGATCGTGACCCCCGAAGACAAGGAACGTTTCTTCGAGATCATCAACAAGTGGGACGTCGAGGCGTCGATCATTGGCACGCTGACCGGTGACGGTCGCCTGACCATCGACCACTTCGGACACCGTATCGTCGACGTTGACCCGAAGACCGTTGCCCATGATGGCCCGGTCTACGACCGTCCCTACGCCCGCCCGGCATGGCAAGACGAACTGCAGGCGAACACGTCCGCATCCCTGAAGCGTCCCGAAACTGGTGGAGAACTGCTCGCGGATATCAACGCGGTGATCTCCAACGTTAACCAAGCCTCTAAGGCTTGGGTCACCGACCAGTATGACCGCTACGTGCAGGGCAACACCGCTCTTGCTCAGCCCGATGATGCCGGCGTTATCCGCGTCGACGAAGAAACCGGTCTCGGCGTTGCCCTGGCCACCGACGCAAACGGCTGGTACACGAAGCTCGATCCTCGTGAAGGTGCGCTACAGGCACTCGCGGAATCCTACCGGAACGTTGCCATCGTTGGCGCCGAACCGGTTGCGATCACCGACTGCCTCAACTTCGGTAACCCCGAAGACACCGACGCCATGTGGCAGCTGGTCACCGCAATGACTGGCCTGGCCGACGGCTGCATCGAATTGGGCGTGCCCGTCACCGGCGGTAACGTGTCACTCTACAACTCGTCCGGTACCGAGAAGAACCTGCCGACCTCGTCGATTAACCCGACGCCGGTTGTGGGTATGCTCGGCATCATGAAGGACGTGACGCGTGCGAACCCGTCCGGCTTCACCGAGGAAGGCCTGGCAGTCATTCTGCTCGGCCAGACTCGAGAGGAACTCGACGGTTCCGCGTGGGCACGTATCTGCCACGATCACCTAGGCGGCCGTCCGCCGAAGGTGGATCTGAAGGCTGAAGTTGCCCTCGGCAACGTGGTCCGCGCCCTGTCCGAGGTCGATGGTCCGGATGGTCGCCCGCTGATCCGCTCGGCGCACGACCTGTCGAACGGCGGCTTGGCACAGGCTCTCGTTGATTCGGTGCTCCGCTTCGGAATCGGCGGTGCCTTCGACCTGACCGGTGCACAGGGTCAGAACGGTCTGAGCGACTTCGACATGCTCTTCTCCGAGTCGCAGGCGCGAGCGATCATCGCCGTTCCTGAAGGTGCACTTGAGGTGGTCTACGCTGCCTGCCAGGCAGAAGGCGTTGACTTCGCTCGCATCGGTACGACCGGCGGCGACATGCTGGTTCTTCACGGCTCTGATCTGCTCGCTGACTCGGGAGAGTCTGTTGGTTGGATCGCCGACCTGGATGACCTTCGCGCTCAGTCAGAAGCTGCCCTGCGAGACCGCTTCTGAAATACGACTGAACTCATACGGCCCGGGGTGGGTGCACAAACCGCACCCACCCCGGGTCTGTGTTGTATTGGTATACCGCTAATGTGGCGTTGTCCGTACTGACACCGACAGTGAGCATCGCGAGGAATGAGCGCGAAAAGAGACGAGAGTCTCGCCTTGCTCATGATTCGTTTTGGGGGTAGCCCTGATTCTTCCCTGAACACCGGCGTGATCGCTACACTTTGTCGACGTGAAGGGTGAAACTAGTTCCAGTTCATCCAAAAACGACTGACCGGAGCATGACGTGACCACTGGTATGACGAATACGGCAGATAATTCCACTCACAATGATTCTTCGTCACCTGCCCCAACCCCCACGACATGCGAATGTGGACCCGCTGGTATTCAACGAGTTATCGCAGCTTGGGCAGTTCATGGTCTGACCATGTCGGGTCTTGTCTTTGCCTGCCTCGCGGCCGTCGCGCTTGTTGAAGGTCAGATCAAACTGATGTGGCTATGGCTGGGCATCGCCATGATCGTCGACGGCGTGGATGGCACGTGTGCGCGTAAAGCCTGCGTACGCCAAGTGATCCCGTGGTTCGACGGGTCGGTTCTGGACAACATCATCGACTACATCACTTGGACGTTCCTGCCGGCAGTATTCATGTACCTTTACCTGCCGTTTGGTCCGAAATGGGTTGCGATGCTGATGGCGATCGTTGCAACCGTGTCCTCGGTATTCTGCTACGCCAACGATGGGGAAAAGTCGAGCGACAACTACTTCGTCGGCTTCCCCGCAGCCTGGAATATCGTTGCCGTGACGATGTACATTATCCAGTCGCCGGCGTGGGCGAACGTCGTGATAACGCTGGTGCTGGCGGTATTGACCTTGGTTCCCCTCTACTTCACACACCCGATGCGAGTAGAGAAGAACCGGACCTCGAACATCATCGTCACAGTCATCTGGATTGTCGTCACCTGTTTCATGGTCGCAGTCTTCCCCAATATCCCGATGTGGGCGAACATCATCTTCTGGATTTCATCCGCCTGGTTCCTCTTCACCGGGTTTGTGCGCACCTATCAGGGGCCCGCCGTTTCTGCGAAGTGACTTCAGCGCAGTGAAATCAGTCGAGAGGCGCTTTAACTCACCGAACGTGCAAGCGTGCGTTTCACGACGCGGTCGCGCCACCAGCGGAATCCTTCTAATGCGATGGCGCCAATAATCATCGCTGCGACGAACACAATCACCGTTGGTGGATAGTGACGCCCGTGCATCCAGAAATACACGTAGGGGGACACGAATGTCACGATAGTGACAATTAACCCCATGACGCGTTTAAAGAACGTGCGACCAGCAACCATCGCCAGAACGCCCCATGTGTAGGGAACAGCGGTGATCATGTCGATCGACCAGAGAACCCACACTTTCCCGTGGAACCCCGGAACAAAAGCGACCGGTAGTGCCCGCAGTGACGAGTAGACGAACACAACCAGGTACGCCAAGAACGTCGGATTGACCATCATTCGAATAGCGAATGAGCGATCACGGAAAGCCACACCAGCCTCCCGCAAGGCACGGATGGCGCTTCTCGTCGCGCGGAGAGAATCCGCGCCCGAAAGAACACGCTGCAGATACCGGCGAGTGACCTCAGACGTCTTCCACTGATTGATCAGAGCAATCGGGTTGATAGCAACCGGCAAAGATCCGTCGTCCAACGGAACGCCCGCAACTCGAACAAGCGTGGGGTCGCCGGCAAAAGAACGGAGCTTCTCTAACAGGTGCGCGGGCAAGATTCCCAGCCACAACGTCTGACGCCGTTCGACAGCTTCACGCAATCGGTGACCGAACGCGTGTCCCCAGGAGTCAAGGGAAAAGAACGAGTCTGTTACCTCGTCGACAAAATCGCCAAGGTCATCGAAGAACTGCGTACGACGTGCGCTGATTTCACCAATCCGATCAGCGCCTGACAGTTCCAGCAGAACGTCGGCATCCCAGCAGTAGCGCGAGGCCTCGGGAATATCGGCGACACTTGCGGGAATGAAGAGTCTATCGACAGCTGAAGGAGTGTACGAGGCGCATGGAGGCACATTGCCTGCTGGCTTTTCAGCGTCGCTCGCGCGCGCAACAGAGCCTGCCTGGTTCATACATCTCCTTAATAAATTGAGGAGCGAAGCTATAGCCCCGCATCATCGATGGGCACTCTATGAGCGACCTTACATGTCTAGCCTGACTGAGAGTAGCGAATAAAGATATAGGGGTCTACCCGCATTCAGCCCCGAAAATGCCGGGCGACTACGATTGCACTATGGCTAACCGGAAGATTCCAACCGATCAGGGCATGAGTGCTCTGCGCACGTGGATACGTGAGCGGGACGAAACGAAACGCCCCATCCTTTTAACGGCGGTGCGTTTCACCCTTGAGGAACTCGCGGTTTTACACCCCGGCCGTTCGGTCGAGGTGCGTGTCCCACCTGCGGGCGCGGTTCAGATTATTACGGGTACAACGCATCGTCGTGGGACGCCACCCGCAGTTGTCGAAACGACTATGCACGTGTGGTTGCAACTGGCCACAGGCATCATTACCTGGGACGAAGCAACAGGCGATGGGCGCGCTCAGGCGACCGGTGAGCGCACTGACCTGACCACGTTCTTCCCCGTTATTCCGGGGTTGAAAGCTGATCGCGACTGAGCGCTGTAACAATCACGGCTGAGCCAAGGGGGCATCAAACCCAGAGCCAAGCCCGAGTGACCACGCCGAGGCGCTCAGACTCAGCGTCTGAAAAGAACTGTCAGTCCTCAATCTGAGAAGCGCGCGGACCGTACCACTTCTTGGCACCTCGCAGAGCATAACGCTGAGCAACCGCCACGATCGCCGCCGACGTAGCGGCGAAGACAATCAGCGACACCATCGCGGCCTCGTCATCGTCTTCACGCGGAATATCGTGTCCCGTGACCAGCTTCCAGCCGAGTTCAGTGACCTTTCCTGCGGCAAGAGCAGAAAGAGCCATCGCTCCGGCGCTTGCAATCTTCCAGCCGAGATCATCCATGGGACACTCCAATTCTGTCGACAACACACCACGTGCGGTACATACCTGCTTCAATCATGCCTCACGACACGTGTGGAGTGCACCCGAGTGCCACGATTCCACACGCTAGCCGTAGACTTGGGCTGTTGGATCCAGATCCGAGGAGCTTAAAGTGAACCTGCGTCGCGTAATGCCCACATCCGCCGCAATTGTCGTGATGTGCATGACGCTTAGCGCATGCTCTTCGTCCATCGGCTCAGGAACCGACCCGTTCTCGCGCCCGATCGGCTCATCTCCAAACTCATCCGACTCCACATCCGGCCAGCAGTCCGAGAACGCCTCCACCCTTGGCGCTCCTGAACCGTCCAAAGGATCAGGCACTATCACCATCGGTGTTACCCAGGAAGAAAAACTTCCCGACTCAGTGATTGAGGCATTCCACGAAGCAACCGGCTACGACGTCGTACAACAGGTGATTGAATCCGCGTTCGCTCTCAATGGCCAACACATCGATGCAGTGCTCGGAATCGACAGGCCTGGCCTCGTGAATTCTTCAGCGCAACTGGCAACGGACGCACTCTTCTCTCTGACACCAGCCCCCGGCACCGAAGTAGCCGCAACCGCGTCGGCGTTGGCATACGGGCGCAACGACGTGTGCGTCCTCATCGACAAAGCCTGGATGAGCGTCAACGGGTATGCCCTCCCAAGTGGATTCGAAACGCTACGCAATCCCGGTGATGCGGCCTCGCTGATTGTTCCCGATCCCGCGTCATCCGACATCGGGCGCGCGTTCGTCGACGGCGTCGCCACCTCCTACGGCGAAGGATTCGGTCAGTGGGTGGGCGCACTCAAAGCCGCTTCGGTGATGATCGCAAACGACGAGGCCGCCTTAGCCGCATGGACAGGAACCTCGCTCACGGGCGGAGCTGAAGCGCAAAAAGACGCCGCAGAACTCAGTGGAGCCCAAACGGTTGTTGCCCCCGCGAAACGACTGCCCTACATGGTCGGCCCCATGCGCGAACTTGCTCGCACAACGTCGAACACGGGCATCGAATCCCAGGGCGTCGCAATGGGAAGCAGCTGTGTCACCCGATACCTGTACATTGCGCCCACCGCGCAGGCCACCCAGCTTGACGGTGTCCGCTCCCTGGCCGCGTGGCTCTTGAGCTGGGACGGGCAACACGCGCTAGCGCAGGACGGAGTCGTCTACCCGCTGGAAGAAAGCGCCGGCGAAAACACTCCGGCCAGCTGGTTTATGACCCCTCAAGACGATGCCATCACCGTCAACGAGCCGGCCTCCAACGCCACGACGTGGGCGCTCGACCAGTGGAGGAGCGCGCTCGCGGGCTGAACGTCAGTCAGCCAGCATCTGTGGGGTCACGCGACATTCCGCGCCGATCTTCATCGGGGCGATCGTGCCTGCTCCACGCATTTCCTCCAGGCGCGGGACCAAGCGGTTGACCACGTGCCACGGGTCAAGCGTGTTGAGGTAAATGCGTGTGCCACCCTCGAAACCTGCCAGCGTCGAAATGCGCCACTTGAGCAGGATCCTCCACCGCATCGGCGTACGAACCGTGGGTGGACGATGGTACCACTCTTCGTTGCAGGGAACATCGGCGCCGGTCGCAGCGTGAACCGCGTGCAACAAGTCGGACACGGCGCGAAGCTGCTCTTCGGAAGCTTCCCACGGGTTGCGCGGAGAATGCAGGGGCCAAATAGCGACGCTCGGGAAACGATGTCCGAAGCCCGCCATCGCGATCGCATGGTCGTTCTGCGCAATCAGCAGTTTGCGCGTGGCGGCGACGGTCAGAATGTCGTCGTAAATATCCGGCTGGGAGCGCAGGCGGTTCAGTTCGGCTTCCGTCTGCACCGAGAAGTCGTCAATCGCCACCAACTGCTTGTGCAGGTGGTCGAACGAGGCTCCCGCGGGCTTCAACCAATTCTGGAACGCAGCTACGTAACGAACATTCGGGTCAAGGGTGTACAGATCCGCCATCGTGCGCGTTGTGAACGCCGTGTACTGGAAGTGCTCTTCGGGAGTCATTGTGCCTGAACCAGCAAGCTGCGTTGTGTCCTTCGCGCCATCGATGTAGTGGCGTCGGGCAACGATTAGGTCGTGGCCGCCGGAGAAGAAGCCATTCGCCTGCTGCAACTTGTCAGAATCCGACATTGCGTCGATTTCAGCATCGCTGACACCGGAGGCTGACAGGCGAGCGTGCACCACGCGCATCACGTGGTCGTAGCCTTCGGAGGATGCCAAGTATTCCGCCATACGACGGTGTTCAGCTTCGCTGGGAACGTGGCCGTGGTTCAGATGCCAGTAGTTGTAGGACACGATCTCGAACAGGTTCGGGATGCGACGGAACTCAGCTGTCGTGGTGGAAAGCTGGTCAGCGGGAAGAGCGGTCAGTTCACTCCAGTTTCCGGCCTGGTCACGCACCAAACGGGACTTTTCCGGCGGAGTCTCAAGATAACGCTGATCGCAGAAAGCGCAGTGGCATCCATCCTGATCGTGATCGATGGGCATTGGATGAGCTGGGGGAACCGATAGCGGGCGGTGACCGCGTCCAGGCACGGTCCACACCTCGGTTCCTGTGAGAAGGTTCTGCTGCTTTACCGTGCCATCGGCTAAACGCACGATGGCACGGTCGGTTCGAGAGAGCTCCTTTGCCATGGGGTTAATTCTACCTGCCAAATACACGTTCTCCCAGAGTCGGTAAACGATTCCTTGCATTCGATACCGGTAGGGGTGCGATCGTGCTCAACACGCGCAATGGGGTCTGACCAGCGCAAGTAATGGTGTTGGGCCGGTGAATGGGCGGGTCCGGTGGTGAACGAGCGCGGTTGTATGGGCGGGTAGGGCCGGCCGGTAAAAAGGCAATCGGCGAGAACCTCGAAAGGTTCTCGCCGACATTAAATGGCGCACATGCTATGTGAACGTCAGGCGTTCGGTAGCCATCCGCGAGCGTTCTTACCCAGATCAGCGATCAGAGCGGCAGCTTCCTGCGCACGATCTGCCTGGACGAAGAAGTGGTCGTGACGAGCGCAAGCGATGGGATTCGCTGCAATCGAACGAGCCGATAGGATCTGTGCGATTGTCGCCGTAATACCGATTGAATCAAGGTCAGCCTGCAGACCGAGGAAGATGTGAGCGTAGCGCTTTTCGGTCGGAAGACCGGCCGCTTCGGCTTCGTCAACGGGAAGAACAGCGGTCAGCTTGTCTTCATCACGAATGACGGCGAAGGGGTGGGTACCTGCTGGGACCTCGTCAACGATGGCGAAAACGTATTCGCCGGCGTTTGTCGGATCCAGCGTGGCAAGAATTTGGTCGAGAGCATGGATTTCAGTCATGACGTAGATGCTATCGCTCAGCGCGTGTGAGTAAAAGGCATTGTCTCATGCTGGACATCCTTGAGTGTTTCATGGATCGTTTCGCGCTCGCTTCCCTCTTCTATGTGTACGTGATCGCCCGTGCTGACGGTGAACAAGCGCGGTGGGGGCTGAAGAAGAGGAGCCGGTAAAAGTGCTAGTCAGAGCCTATTCATCGTATTCGGATTCGAACCGGTGCGCCCTGCCTCGCCCTCGTCTAGGGCGTCGATGGCTGTCATGTCCGCGTCCGACAACGTGAAGGAAAAGACATCGAGGTTCTGCGCCTGACGCGATGGCGTCACCGACTTCGGGAAGATCACGTCCCCGCGTTGCAACGCCCACCGCAGTGCTACCTGAGCGGCGCTGACCCCGATCCGCGCACCAATCATGGCCAAGGTTTCGTCAAAGGGGGCGCGGCCTCGTGCCAACGGAGACCAGGCTTCCACCACCATGGAGTGATCGCGCGCGAACTGGCGCAACTCGTTGTTGGGGAGGAAGGGGTGAGCCTCCACCTGCAGGACATGCGGAGCTACCGTCGCCACGTCGAGAACTGCCTGGATATGCGCAATTTCGTAGTTCGACAGGCCGATCGCACGTGCACGACCATCAGCGTAGAACTCTTCCAGCGCACTCCACGGCAGGGCAACATTTCCGTCGTACAGCGCGGGCAAAGGCCAGTGGATGAGGAACAAATCCACGTAGTCAGTACGCAGATCCTCCAAAGTCTGAGCGAAAGTTGCGCGCGCAACGTCAGGCTCATGGTTCGGGTTGTTCAACTTCGACGTGATGAACAGCTCCTCGCGCGGGATCGTGGAATCTGCGATCGCGCGCCCAACCTCTGGTTCATTGCCGTACATCTGAGCCGTATCAATGTGGCGATACCCCAGCTCCAGCGCGTGTGACACCGCTTCATAGACACCCTCAGTCACTTTGAACGTGCCAAAACCGAACTGCGGAATAGGCGCTCCGGTCGGCAGTGTGAGCGTCGGGATGGTTGGGGTGGGCATGGTTCCTCGCTTCGTCGGGTACTTTCATCTTCCCACGATCGTGCCCCTCGCGCCCTTCCCGCGCGTTGAGTGCACGTCTGGGTAATGCAGGGCGACGAGGCTGGGCGCGCTTGTTCACGCTCCTGGCGACATGGCTAGGCGGGCACCAAGGTAAACGGCAAGTGCGGCGATGGTGGCAGCCATCTGAAGGACAAGCACTGCTGCGACTTCCCAGGCTCTGCCACGTAGATGTCGCCATGCGAGTTTGAAGAGCATGTGCCACTACTTCCAATAAAATTTCAGGTACCTGAAAAGTCTATGTCTTACGTGTCGTAGGCGCTCTATCTCAATGGGGCAGTGGGTGGCAGTTCACAGTGGCGTGCGTCCTGTTTAAAGTAAGGGGTATGGTTGAAGAAACCCCGAAAGTGTACAAGCGTACCGCCGCGTTTACTGAAGAGCAGATTGAAGCTGGTCTTTGGCTTCTGCTGGCATTGAACTCGCGGTCCAGCCTCGGTGATGAGATCCCGGGGAAAGGTTCGGCTCTTCGTGATCTTTTGGCTCCCGTCGCGCGCAAGGTCCCGCTCAGCGATGAGCAAGTGGATGAAGCGGTCTTGCTGATCGAGGCCGCCAAATGGGCGATGGAGCGCCATGAACTGCGTCCACTGTCCGTGTCGCAGTGTAATCGTGAACGCGATGCACTGCTGAAGCGCTGGAATTTAGCGTCCACGAAAGGTGCGTTGCTCTGGCCACCGTCGTCGCAGACAATTTCAGCTCGCCTTGGGGGTGGATCGTGGAGTCGGGCTACCGCTCGTCTTGGGTTTCGCGCGAATTCGCGAGGCCGAGCCCGCGGGTCTGGCAGGTTTACTTCCGAATCAATGGCCGTTGTTCTGCGCGAATTCATTGCCGAATGTGAGCGTAATCAGGTCGAACCGACACTTCAGGGGTACGGGAAATGGTCGAAGTGGCAACGTGCGACAGGCAGGGATGATGTTGCTTCTGTTGCCACTTTGCGACAGAGGTATGGGACTTGGAGTGCGATCCTCGCTTCTGTTGAACCATGAACCTATGAATAATTGCATTTCGGCAAGGTAATGAAGTGTTGATTAAACTAGAGTCCTCAGTTAAAATTCCACTCCTTTGTAGGATTATATAGACGTAGTTAGTCGGAAAGTCTGGAGTCATCAATGTCAGTACGCAAAGCGCTCCTCGCGCTCGTCTCTCAGCAGCCTGCTGGTGTGTACCGCCTCAAGCAGATGTTTGAGGATCAGACGTGCGAAGCTTGGCCGTTGAATATCGGTCAGGCCTATCAGACGATGCAACGCCTTGAACGCGATGGTTCTGTCTCTTCGCGCCAGGAAACAAACGCTGGGCGTGACTCCGAAGTCTTCGAGGTCACCGAAAAGGGTCGAGAGATCCTCAACGACTGGTGGAAGACCCCGGTTTCGCGTCAGAGCCCTGAACGCGATGAGCTCGTCATGAAGCTTGCCGTCGCAGCAACTGACCCCAGTGTTGATGTCACGGCACTTATTCAGATCCAGCGTCGTTCCTCGCTGATGGCACTGCGTGATGTTACGCGTCTGAAGTCGCTTGCCTCGGATGAAGAACTCGCATGGAAGCTGATTCTTGAGCGTCATATCTTCGACCTCGAAGCGGAACTGAACTGGCTGGATCACATTGAGTCCGGCGCCGTTTCCGAGATCGCTCGTCGCGCAGCATTCGCTCGCTTCAAGCGTCAGGAACGTCAGAAGTCTTCGAAGAACGCTACTGTCGGCGTGCGATGAGTTTGAGTTCCCATCCGGTTGCTCTTGTCGATATCTTTCACGAATACGGCACCGGCAATACGAAGGTTCAGGTGCTCGCTGGGATCAACCTACAGGTTGAGCCTGGCGAGCTTCTCGCCATCATGGGCCCTTCGGGTTCCGGTAAATCCACACTGCTTGCCATCGCTGGAGGGCTAGAGCGCCCAACGTCAGGCAAGGTTTACATTCACGGCGAGTCCTTTGCAGATATGTCGTCTGTGGAATGTGCGAGGGTTCGCCGTAAGTCGATCGGATACGTGTTCCGCGATTCAAATCTACTTCCCACCTTGACTGCGGTGGAAAACGTTGAAATGCCACTTGAACTGGATGGTTTTTCTTCCTCGAAAGCACGCGATGCTGCACTTTTTGCTCTCGAGGAAGTGGGAGCTCTTGACCTTGCTGAAAAGTTCCCGGATGACCTGAATGGTCGTGAGCAACAGCAGGTTGCAATCGCCCGCGCTTTGGTTGGTCGTCGCTCGATTATCATGGCTGACGAGCCCACTGGTTCCCTCGATTCTCACTCGGGTGAACAGATTATGCTTGCTTTGCGTCAACAGATTGATGCGGGCGCTGCAGGAATCCTGGCGACTCACGAGGCTCGTTTTGCCGCGTGGGCTGACCGTACAGTTTTCCTTCGTGATGGGAAGATGACTGATACCTCTTCGTCAGATCGGATTGAGGATCTTCTATGAGCGAAGGCGGATCCGGATTGAGTCACGGAATTCGCGCACGTGCTAATACTTGGAAGATTGTATTGCGGATGTCTAGGCGCGTAGCGGTCCGTGATCGTTGGCGTACCCTGACGTCGTTACTGATCGTTTCACTACCGATCGTGCTGGTTATTTCGTCAATCACTCTCTGGTCGATGATGTCATCATCGCGCTATTTGGCGATACAGAACTTAGGACCGAATGTTTCGACTCAAGCGCGGATTACACGCACCAGCTTTAATCCGATCGAACAGGATTATTTGGGTGAACCAGCGGGTGATGTGACTTCTACGTCCGTGGCTTCATCGTCTGTCGATGAGTTTCAACTGAATCGGTGGCTCCCCAGCGATGCTGTGATGGTCACAACGCTATCTTTCCCGTCGGTCAATGTGTCAACTGAAGACGGTTTACGCTCTGCATTGGTCACGACAGTTACAGAGACTTCGTCGTTGGATATTTTTGCTGAGAAGGATGAACAGACTCCGAAGCTTGAAAATGGGCATGCTGTTCTTACTTTAGACGTTGCTGAAGAACTGAACGTGGGCGTGGGGGACACGATTCATGTTTCAGTATCAAGCACGAGCATGAAGCCATCAATTACTGCGACGGTCATGATTGACCAAGTGACGGATCAGGAAAGAAGCATTGTTGTTGGTCTTGGAACTTTTGCATCGAGATCGCCGAGTGAACTTCAAGGAACCTCTGCTCACTACTATATCTTGAGTGAATCCCCTGTGACGTGGGACGACGTGCAGTTGCTCAATCATTCAGGCTTCGCTGTTATCTCTCGTGCTGTTCTGACAAATCTGCCTCAGAACGCTCCGCCTCCTCAATCCACGGAGTTTTCATCGGCTCAGGCATGGCTTCCATTCATCATTGTTATCGGTGTTCTTCTGGTTTTCATCGAGCTGATCCTGTTGGTCTCACCGTTATTCGCGGTCGCCCAAACGAACGGTATCCCCAGCGCGACTACGATGCTTGCCGTTGGTGCGACACGTTTTCAGCTGATTCGTTTGATGATGTCGCTGGGACTGGTTCTGGGCGTCCTGTCGGCATTCCTGTCCCTTGCAGGGGTGGGGATCATCCTTGGTATCTTCGTCCAGATTCAAGGTTTAAGTCTGTCGATGATTCCTTGTCAAGCTCTAGTCTTCTCGTTCATTTCACCGATTGTGGTGTGTCTGATCGCCTGCTACGTGCCGGCTCGTGACCTTGCGGACACGGATGCGACCACGCTGTTCTCTGGGCATACTCGTGCGCCGTCGCGTCTTGTTCGGAAGATCCCGTTCTACCCGCTTCTTCTTGTCCTTGCTATCCCGCTTTTGATGTGGGCAGCGATGACAGGGGCTCTGAGGATTCTTGCTTTCGGTCTAGCCCTGCTGATCAGTGGAATTATCGGAACCGCTCCTTACTTTGTTGCATATGACTGGCGCGGTCGACGCCATCCTTCGCTGGGTTTGCGTCTTGCGGTTCGTGATGCGGTCAGGAACGGCCAGCGCACGCTTCCAGCAATGGCCTCGTTGATGACCACCGCACTGCTGGCCACAGCGCTTCTGATCACTCTGACAAGCGCGAACGAAGCTGCGTGGAATGCGCACGCGCACCTGGGGCCGAAGGGAAGCGTCTTCGTGTCGGACGCTGATGTTACAGATACGGTTTCTCAGGTGCGAATGATTCACGATTCTGCCGCTGCAGCTGTGACGGATCGTCGCTCGGTATCGAGCGCCACCACGCTGTCAGGTCTGAAATGGGAATCCACTGATTTTGGCCCCTCCATCGTGATCGAACCGATCTCCCCTGACAAGGCATCCACAGAGTCAATGAACGACCGCGTTCCCTCGCTCGCGGAATTGGATTTGGCGTACATCGTGGACGATGGCACTTTCCTCTCCGCCTCCAACCTGATTTCCGGCGATGAGATGGTGAAGGCCGTAACGACCCTGAACTCCGGTGGCGCGATTATGCCGAAGGGTTCGTACATTTCTGAATCGGGCCAAGCGACGCTTCGTGCTCTAGATATGAGCGACACAGTTGAGGCAGCTACGCAAGGCGTGAACACGGTTCCTGAGCCCACCACGGTGTCCGAGGCCCAGATTCAAGCAATCACCTGGTCGAAGCTGAATGTGATCGTCTTGTCTCCCAAAGCTGCTCAAGTGTTGAAGGTTCCCGCCCTTCCACTGGGACAGCTTTTGATTGTTGATAAGCCCGTGTCCGTTTGGACGATGTCGGGATTTATTTCAGCAATTGAGTCGAGCGTCCCCGGTGCATCGGTGACGGTCATTCAACCTCCGTTGTCGACCATCATCATGCCCTACATCGCTACGCTGATCGCGTTGCTTGCCGCCGGCGGAACAATCGCTTTGATTGTCGTTCTTTCGGCTAACGCTATGCGTCCCGACTTCGAGACGCTGGAAGCGATTGGCGCCTCTAGGACTCTCCGTTCGCACGTTACCGCCTACCAGGGCATGGGACTCGCATTGGTCTGCTTGCCTATTTCCGTGCTGTCCGGCTTGATTGCAGGGGTGTTGACGGTTATGACGATCGCTCGTTCAGATGTATTCCCTGAGCTTGCAAACCTTCATCCTGTGATCCCGTGGTTTCAGGTGATCGTGATGTTCTTCGGTTCTCCGATTTTGGCGGCTATCGTTGCAGGCGTTGTTGCTTGGCGCCAGCAGAAGCGGGGCTCCCTGATTTCGGTGAACTAGACCGCCTACTGACTGCGGTGCTCGAACTGGGCCGGACAGTCAGCGCCCCGGCCGCAATCCCCCAAGTGACACCTCGTCAATCCCAATCAAAATCGGAAAGATGATGGTCGAGACGGGCATGTTCGTGAGAGTCACGCCCGCGTAAGCGATCCAATTCTCGGCGCTCTTTCTTCGATGGGCGACCAGTTCCACGTTCACGCTGGGCAACCGGGATGAACAATTTGGGGCGAGGGGGAGTGAGGTCCTCGTAGCAGACGCGCGCTTGAGGGGCACCAACGCGTTTTACCAGCAGTTTCGTTACCGTCAGTATCTGGTCGAAACCGTCGACTCGTAGGCGGACCTCGTCGCCCACCTTCACTTTTTGAGAGGCTTTTGCGCTGTCGCCGTTAACTTTCACGTGTCCCGCGCGGGCCGCCGAGGTTGCTTGTGACCGCGACTTGACCTTGCGGATAGCCCAGAGCCACGTGTCGACGCGAACCGAGTCTCCGGGTGCCAAAGCGCCTCGGGGAATCTCGACGGCCTTCTGCTCGCTGGTAGAGGTCGACGGGGATTCGCCCGAGGCGTCCGGTGTACTAGTCATACGGCAATCGTAGACGGTTGCCGAGGGAGCTAGGCGAGGCGTGCTCGCGCGAATGGGACACCAATCGATTTTCGAGCCAGGAGTGATCTCGCGAATCCTGACCACCTTCTATCTGGAGTCGTTTGCGCCCTCGTCGGGTGGTGGCACGAATAAGCGGATGCTCGCCCAAATGATCGAGGGGCTCATCTTCGCCTCGTCGCGACTGATTTCCACCCAGGACGACAACTAGAGCGCAACTAACGCTGGGCTTACCTCCAGCCGGTGAAGACGAGCTTTGCCGAGGGCGACAACTAGAGCGCAACTAACGCTGGGCTCACCCCAACGTGGGCAGTTCCACGCACAGAAAATGGAACTGAAAATGGAGCCTGACTAGGGTTGAAGCATGGCCTCCCTGTTGAATGCGAACCACCTGCTTACCCTCTTCCTGGTTGTTGGAGTGGGTGCTGCGCTCGGCGCAATCCGCTTCGGACCACTTCGTTTCGGCGCAGCCGGTGCACTCTTCGTCGGCCTTGCAGTCTCCGCATGGAACCCCGAACTCGGCGAAGGCATGGAAATCGTCCAGCAGATCGGCCTAGCATTCTTCGTCTACACGGTCGGCGTCTCGTCGGGCGCAGCGTTCTTTAAAGACATTCGAAAACAGACGGTGCTTCTTGGAAGCTGTGCCGTAGTCTGCATCATCGGTGCAATTACCGCGTTAATTGGTGGCGGTCTGCTTCAGCTTCCCAAGGGGCTGACACTCGGCCTATTCACCGGCGCTTTGACCGCTGCTCCTGCCCTAGATGCGGCCACCCGCGTCACCGGCGACCCGCAAGCCGCAGTCGGCTACGCCTTCGGATACCCGATCGGCGTCATCATCGGGATCATCGTTGTCACCATGACTGTCACCCGCAAATGGGTGGGCGCAAAAGACACCCCCTCCCTGGCCGGTCAGTCCTTGGAAACGATGACCGTTCGCGTTGCCAAACGCATCAACACCCGTCACGTAACCTTGTGGCGTGACCAGCAGGTTCGATTGTCCTACCTGCGTCGCGAAGGCGAAACCCGCGTTGTCGTTCCCGGTGAGGACCTGTACGAAGGGGATCTCGTCCTGGTCGTGGGCGACCCGGCAAAGATTGCAGAAGCCGCGCATCAAATCGGCGAACCTGTCGAGCATCACCTTGAAGATGACCGCTCGGACGTCGCATTTGAGCGCATCGTTGTCTCGAATCCCGAAGTTGCCGGCCAGCCGATTTCTGCGCTCAATGTAGCCACACGTTTCGGTGCTGTTGTCACGCGCGTCCGCCGAGGCGACCTTGACCTGCTTGCCCGAGATGACCTAGATCTGCAACTCGGCGATCACGTCGCCGTCGTTGTCCCGACAGATGAGCTTGATGAAATCCAGTCCTTCTTCGGAGACTCTGAAAAGCGCGTTGCGGAAGTCGACGCAATGGCGTTCGGTATCGGTCTGGTGCTGGGCATGTTGCTCGGTGCGATTCCATTCCCGATGCCATCGGGGGCCTCGTTCACCCTTGGCTCTGCCGCCGGCCCCCTGATCGTTGGCATGCTGCTGGGTGCCCTGCGTCGCACCGGGCCACTGGTATGGACACTCCCCACCTCGGCGAATATTACGATCCGCCAGATCGGCTTGCTTCTTTTCCTTGCTGGCCTCGGCTTGAATGCAGGGCCAGAACTCGCTTCACTTCTGACCAGCCCCGATGGTCCGAAGGCGGCGCTGCTCGCTGTGATATTGGTATTGGTCTGCTGCCTGGCGCAGGCTCTTGCCGGTCGATTTGCCGGCTTGTCTGCGCCTCGTAGCGCCGGTGGAGTCGCAGGTTTCCTGGGGCAACCGGCAGTCTTGCAGGCCGCAGACGCTCGCGTTCCCGATGAACGCATCGAGGCCGCCTACGCGAGCCTGTTTGCTTTCTCCATCGTCGTGAAAATCCTGTTGGTTCCGTTCATTTGGTCGATCTAACACCGACTTACTCCACCGCCAGCGCCACTGGTGTCCATCGCATGAGCTGAACGGATGTTGGGTGTGCGGTATGAGTACCCCACACAGTGTGAGATTCGGGTTGTGGGACGTGAGTCCCCGCGGCGGTCAGGCCATCACCGCCGTTGCTTCCTTCAAGGACTGAGCTCACCAGCCTTAGATCTTCTGAACCTTTGCCTAGGGGCGGGTTTTCGAAGAACTACGCATTGGCGCCCCGAGGACGATCCGCGGGGCACCAATGCCTCCGAGTAAGTCAGGCGCCCAGCCAGTAGGCCTCGAGCACCTTCGACATACCAATCAGGTCGTCAACGTGGCTCATTTCGCGAGCCGAGTGCATCGACAGGAGCCCGACGCCCACATCCACCGTCAGAATGCCCAAGCGAGTCGCCGTGATCGGGCCAATCGTGGATCCGCACGGCATCGCGTTATTCGACACGAAGTCCTGAGATGGCACGCCCGCAGCAGCACACGCACGCTTCCACAGGGCAATACCTTCTCCGTCGGTCGCATAGCGCTGATTGGCGTTGATCTTCAAGACCGGGCCTCGTCCCATCACCGGATGAGTTGCCGGGTCGTGATACTCCGCGTAGTTGGGGTGCACCGAGTGAGCGGCGTCCGCGCTGATGCACGACGAAGTGGCAAACATGCGCGCAACCCCGTCGGCGTCGCGACCCAGAGCGTAGGCGGTACGCTCCAGAACGGTCTGCAAAATCGGGCCGGCAGCACCTTCGCGAGTTGCGGAACCAATTTCCTCGTGGTTGAAACACATAAAGATTCGAACGTCGCCATCGGTGGGAGTCCCAGCCTTCGCCAGGCGCTCAAATGCAGTCAGACCAGCGTGAACGGAGGAAAGATTGTCCTGTTGACCCGCAGCGAAGAACTGGCCGGACTCGCCAAAAGTTGCCGGACCCTGCTGAGGAATCAGGATCAAATCATGTGACGCGATATCCTCGACACTCACGCCGGCATACTTCGCGACTTCAGCCATGAAGTTCGCTTCCGGGTTATCGACGGTCCACACCGGGTGCAGGTGCTTCTGCGGATCGAGCTTCAGTCCTTCCGGGTTCACGCCACGATCCAAGTGAATTGCCAGCTGTGGGATACGTGCCAGTGCACCGGTGCGCACCAGAACCTGGCGACCGTCCTTCATCGTCAATCGGCCGGCAACAGCAAGCTCACGGTCAAGCCACGAATTCCATATCATGCCACCGTAGACCTCGACGTCAATCTGGCCCCAACCATCTGCAGTCGAGGACGTCAGCGACGGCTTCACGTGGAAAACAGGGGAATCGGTGTGCGCACCAACGATACGGAAGCCGGTCTGCTCAGTGACAGAAGTCGGAACGACCCACGCTGCGACGGCGCCACCGCGAACCATAACGTGTCCGCCGGGGCTCGCGTCCCACGGCTCAGTTTCGTCCTGGCGAGTGAAACCTGCATCCACCAAGCGTTGCGCCACCAAGTCGGCGACGTGATATGGGGAAGGGGAGTCAAGCAGGAAGTGCTGATAGTCGATCGTGTGTAGGTCAATCTCAGAGTAATCGAAGTAGCCCATGGGTTAATCGTAAGCCCGACTATGCTGAGGGTATGTCTGCAATGAAGCTCTTAGACACCTACGCCCTGAACGACGGCGCCAGAATTCCCCTGATCGGCTTGGGCACGTACAACTTGCGTGGCCACGCCGGCGTCGAATCGATGGTGAACGCGGTTCATGCCGGCTATCGTCTGCTGGACTCTGCGTTCAACTACGAAAACGAGGGGGCGCTGGGCCAAGCGGTCCGCACCTGTGGTGTTTCACGCGAGGATCTGTGCCTGGTCTCAAAGCTTCCTGGTCGCCATCATCGCTACGAAGAAGCCGTTGACACGGTTGAAGAATCCCTGTTCAGTGCCGGTTTGGACTACTGGGATCTCTATCTGATTCACTGGCCGAACCCGCGTCAGGGTCTCTACGTTGAAGCCTTCCAAGCGCTTGTTGACCTGCAGAAGAAGGGCTTGATTCGATCGGTTGGCGTTTCGAACTTCCTGCCCGAACACATTGAGCGTCTGCGCGATGAAGTTGGGGTTGTTCCCGCTGTCAATCAGATCGAGCTTCATCCGTACTTCCCGCAGGCCGAAAGCCTTGAAGCTCACCGCAATCTTGGTGTTCAGACGATGTCGTGGAGTCCGCTGGCCAGAAAACTGCACGTTGTCAATGAGCCTGTTCTCACCGAGATCGGTACCGAGACTGGTAAGTCTCCCGCGCAGGTTGTTATTCGCTGGCACCTCCAGCTTGGTACTCTTCCGATCCCGAAGTCAGCAAGTAAAGAACGTCAGGCGGCAAACCTCGACGTGTTCGACTTCGAGCTTAGCGAAGACCAGATGGCGCGTATTGCCACTCTTGCACGCCCCGATGGTCGCAGTGCGAATCAAGATCCTGCTTTCTACGAAGAGTTCTAAGCCGACGCTTACAAGCGCATATGAAAAGGATGAACTATGGCACGCAAACCCGATGATCTTCGTCGGAGCTCGAACGTTAACTTTTTTGTCGCAGCTTTTTCCGCGTACTTGGTCTATGCCGTGGATTTCTGGCCTCGCTGGATTTTCCTTGCCGCTGCCATTGGTTTCGTTCTCTATGGCTTGAAACTGCGTAAGGATGCCGACCGAATGGAGACGGGCGGTGCACCAAAGGTCGTTGACTCCACGGTTTCGGACTTGGCCGATAACAGCTAGTTTTCACTCGCTCGCCGTGTGATTGATTCACGAGGTCGCCCACCGCTTCTCGCTCCTCTCTTGCATCAAGGGCAGAGTGAATACGCAGTGTGTCTCGCGGGTCCTCGCTCGCAATTCGGGCAACAAAAAGGACGAAGCTAGGTCAGCAGACCCAGCCTCGTACCCAAGAAAAAGGTGCCAACTGGTGACGTAGCGTTTACTTGTCCAGTGGGACGCGGTACACGTTCGTCTCGCGTAGCTCGAAACCGGCGCGCTGGTAGAGGCGGTTCGCGGCCTCGCGTGACGGGCGGCTAGTCAGATCGACCGTGCGTGCGCCTACTTTCTGAGCGTGGCGAAGCGCGGCCTCAACGAGGGCCTGACCGGCACCCTGGCCACGAGCAGCAGAATCGACAACGACATCCTCGACCCAGGCGCGCACACCGGTCGGGATCTCGAAGGTTGCCAGCGAGAGCATGCCGAGGATCGGGAAAGCACCAGACTCGTCCGCCTTATCGGAGCGGAAAACGAACAGGTGAATGCCGGGCTGAGAAATGAAACGCTCGCACCCAGCCGCGTCCAGTGGGGCAGCTGAACGGGACAGCTGAGGAATCAGGCGCTCCATCGCTTCGACGATTTCGGGGGACGATTCGGTGATGATCTCGATGGCCATAAGGGTCCTTTCACTTCGCGTCTTCACGCAATTCTGTCGCAATTCTACGGGCGAAGGACACCCAAGGAAACGACCGTGAGCGCCCTTCGAGTGTCACGCCGCCTTATGTCTTCCAAACCACGAGGTCAGGCGAGCAAACAGCTCGTGCTCTTTCGACTGATCCGCATGGACCTGGCCGGCGTGCCTTGCGGTCGCGAGCGGTGAAATCGGAGCGGAAGGCTAGGGAGCGAAACCTGTCTGGCCTCGTACAGGGGCTTTTGGCTCCCGACTGCACCTGGTGCGACGGTTTGGTGTGTTTTTGTGTGGATGTGTCGCGTGGGGTGTAGTTGGTCGCTCGATCCTTCCCGTCTGAGCAGTCAGGGTGTTGCACCAGGTTGATAGCGGTCGGTCGAAGGAAACAGATATCGTCCGAACTCTAAAGGGTCGAGGCGATATCTAGATGGAAGTTGGTTAGGAGGCGTGAACAAGCGCGGTCTTGCGGATCGAGGTTCCAAATGCGCTCAAAGTCGAAACCGCGTAATCGCGAGCAAAAGCAATCGTTGCGCGAGCTTCTTCGATGGAGCCGAAAACCCGCAGCGTCTGACCCGTGTAGTTCACGATGAACAGCGACGAGTTCGCCACAATCGGGTGGGGAACGTAGAGTTCCTCGAGGTAAGCGAGTTTTCGCCGGTCAGTTCAACGTCGAGTGCCGTAGTGGCCTCGTCGAGCTGCTTTTCCTTCGTCGCACCGATGATCGGCGACGTGACACCCTTCGTTGAAATAGACCTTCGAGACGATAATGACTTTGTTGCGCTGAGTGTGTTTGAGCAGGGTCGCGCCCAACCAGCGCGCCGGTTTCTTCGGAGCCGACGCTCCACCGGCGTATCGTTCCCGGCTTGCCGAAACTCATCGTTCCAATGCAAAGCTTCGAAGTTTTATGCCAGTGTTACCCAGTTGCGTGCACAACATGTGCATCTCCGATTGCGGTTCGCTTCAATTATCCGCCGAGAATCTCAGCGCTGTTCCTCGAATTCCGACACGTCCAAGACCTCGTATCCGTGGGCGCGAAGCTGGCGCGCAAACGTGCCCTCGCCGTCGATGAGAGTGCCGGTGAACGTGCCGTCGTAGATCTGGCGCGCACCGCAACTGGGGCTTCGTGATTGAAGAATGACGAGGCCGGCTCCGCTTGCCCGGAGCTTTTCTTCCGCAATCTGGGCGCCGTCATGGAATTCTTTATCCACGCTGGATCCATCCGCGGTTTGTACAACGCCGTCCACCATTTCAGCCGGCGGACGCGGGGTGGGTAGGCCTCCCATGACTTCTGGGCACACGGGAACGACATCGCGCGAGCCGAGCCACCCAATCAGGGCCTCGTTCCTGTTGTTCCCACCGTTGTACTTGCAATTCTCGCCAAGCAAACAGGCGCTCACCCCGATTGGGTGAACATCATCTGCGTCACCGGAGGTGATGCCATTCTTCGACTGGTCAGGCGTTGTCAACATCGGGAGTTTCCTTCTGCTTTCATGAACGAGACTGAGGGAACTGGCTTCTCGTTTGGATTGCCGAGAACGCGCTTACCTTCAATGAGTGCGGTGACTTGCTCGAGCGAGAGAGAATTGTGCTCGATTGCGCGTGAAGAATGGATTGTGCGGATCTGGTTGGCTCGACGAAGGTATGGATGGATTGTCTCGTGTGAGCGCGAATCGATGTGTCTGAGCTGTTCGCTGATAGGCGCCGTCAGATTCATGATTTCATCAGTGATCTGGAATGGTGGATCGTAGCGGCCCATCTGCACCCCTCCAAGAAAACTGTCGAAATTCCACTAGTTATCTTGGTTGGCACCTTAGTCGGTATCCTGGTGAGTTGAGCAAGTTAGGGCAGATTTGCGGGATGTGGTGTCGTAACGTAGTCACCGACACATGCGACGGTTCGTGCGTCATACCGGACAGGTTCGTGCGTCATACCGGACAGGTTCGTGCGTCATACCGGACAGAATTAATTCTGATGACACCTGTCAGAAAAGCGCTGTGATCCCCCTCGTTACACTTGGACTATGCGCCACAGTGATGCTCCGGCCCTCGTACTTGCCAACCTTGGAACTCCGAAAACTCCGACGACTGCGGATGTTCGCACGTATTTGCGTGAGTTCCTCAGTGACCCGCGAGTCATTGAAATGCCGAAAGCTGTCTGGCGCCCGATCCTTGAGGGAGTGATCCTGCGCGTTCGACCGGCCCAATCCGCTGCGAAATATCGGACCGTGTGGTTGGATGAAGGATCCCCGCTACTGCACTACACGACACGTCAGGCGGAACTTCTGAGCGAACAGCTTGGAATGAAAGTCGTGCCGGCAATGCGTTACGGCCAGCCAAGCCTCGGAAGCGTCCTTGATGATCTGATGACGCAGGGCTACCGAAAGATCGCGATCCTGTCGGCCTACCCGCAGTATTCGGCGACCACGATTGCGTCCGTAAATGACGCGGCCGCTACGTGGCTACTGTCGAGGCGCGAGCACCCTGAAATCCGGCTATCCCGTTCGTTCCCGACTGCGTCCACCTATATTGATGCGCTTGAAACGGCAATCCGTGAGTCTTGGCAGCGCAACGGCACTCCGGACTTTGCCGGTGGTGACCGTCTGATCCTCTCGTTCCACTCAATCCCGGTTGCCATGTCGAAGAAGGGTGATCCCTACATTGACGAATGCAAGGAAACGGCTGCGCTTCTGCGTGAGCGACTGGGACTGAATGAAGAGTCCTGCATCGCTACTTTCCAGTCTGTTTTCGGTCCTGCCGAGTGGAATGGTCCGGCGACGATCGACACGGTTGGTGAACTCGGCAAGCAGGGGACGAGGCGCGTCGATGTCATCTGCCCCGGCTTCGTTGCCGACTGTCTGGAGACCCTTGAAGAGATCGACCAGCTGAACCGCACAGCATTCACTGATGCGGGCGGATCAGAGTTCCACTACATTCCATGGGCCAATGAAGCGCAGCCCGCAATTGACGCATTGGCTGAGCAGGTGCGAAACCTGCTTGCCGGCTGGGGTGATTGAGGCCAAGCTGCGGCGTGCCGCAATTCCTGTTAGTCGTGGGGTGCATCAAGTGGAAATGGGGCATATTCGTGGCCAAGAACTGGACGTTAGCGTCATTCTTTGCGGGAGTCGGAGGGATCGACCTCGGGTTTGAAGAAACCGGCAAAGTAAAGACGATTTACGCCAATGAATTCGATCCATATGCCGCCCAAAGGTACGAACAGAACTTTGATCTCAAAGTAGATGGGCGCGATATTCACGAGGTTCTGCCCGAAGAAGTACCCGATGCCGATATCTTTGTCGGAGGTTTCCTCGTTAGGCTTTTTCAGTGGCGGGATATCGTCAAATATGGGCGAAGGAGGACAATAACGTTCAAACTGGGGATATGCGCCCAATTTCTGAGCTTGTCTCAGTGCTCAGCCAAGCCTGAGACTGATTGTAGTCAGCAACGTTCCAGCAGAATTGCAACCTCGGCGTGAGATTGTTAGGCTATTTTTTAATTCATACCCTCATCGAATAATATTATGTTGAATTCTATGGTTTTATAATAATCTTATGTTTTCAATCCTTCATTTCTGATTAGACTATTTTGACGATGCCACTCTAACAGCTATCGTTTTGAAAAATTCTTAAGTATCGTTGCATCATCATTCTCTTTTTCTACTTCTTTCGAATAACAGAAGCTTATACTTTCATCATCTTTAAAAAATTTAAATAGCTCACCTCTAAGTAATTTTGTTTTATCTGAATTGAATTCACTTCGCTTTTTCCCTTTAGGATTTCTACGTACCATTGTGCAATATATTTTTTCAGGGTCTTCTGAATCGCTTACGCTTAGTGAGCGAACCATAGCTTGTTTTTCAATGTCAGAAATATTTACTTTAATGTTTGCTGGAATCGAGTCTCCCAGTTGGTTAGAAAATTGATTTATTATATCCCCCAGGTTATCACTATACTCAATGCCAAAATATTCTCTTAATGTCTTTGCGTCAATAAGCAACCTATTACTGTTAGCTTCAACTTCCAATACATCGCTTAAGTCATTTTCCTTCATAAATTCAAGTTTTACAAGAGCATACTCACTAATTCTCTTTACACTTCCAACAAATCTTTTTACCAAGACAATATAGTTAATACTTTTATATCGAAATGTGAAGGTGCAAATTGTCCACCCTTTATTCTTCATATCTTCTTTTAATAGTTTTAAGTTTCCAAGCATACTTCTATCTCCCTTTACCAACGCTTCTTCGAGCTGTATTTCTTAGTCTTTCTGTGTAGTTTTCCATCTTCTCCATGTTCCATATTACTGCGAGCTGCCACCTCTATCTCAACTGCTTCAAACGTTTCTTTGGAAATAATGCCTGCATGATGATCTGTATTCAAATACTGACAATCCGCATTTCCCGGAACAGCAATCGCTACATCACCTGTATATTTACGCCTAGTCAAAGTGCTCTCAACAGCCCGTTTAGTCCAAAGGTCTTTCCCCTTGGGAGACTTAACACCTCTACTTTTTAAGCTTCTAATAATACCGCCGATATTCAATCCTTTTAAATACCGGTCAAAAATATCTCTTACCACTTGCGCTTGGTCTTCATCAATATTATTAGACTAATAAATTCTAGATTTTCTCACCATGATAATTAGCCTAAACCTTATTTTCCCACTTCACACCCTGGGTGCAAAGTGGGTGCACCTTTTAACGTTAACACTCTGTGCACTCGACCCTAGAGTGTTGATATCTTCCCTCAAACAGCCAAACTGCGCTCAAAACCACGCCAAGCCAGCCTAAAAGTCGCCACTCACTAAACCTTTTAACGATAGCCCTCAATAAGCCTTGCTACACAAAGGCAGACTTGCACCCACCTAATCAGCCTTTGACATCAATACAACACTCTCAACATGGATTGAGAGAACTCCGAGTATATCTACACTTTTTTGAGTGCACACTATGGATAGTGGGTGCAGCTTTTAACGATAGGAAAAGCTATCGTTAAAAGGCTTAAGATTGGCTTGATAACGCGTTTACATTACAATTGTTCCAGTTGCGTAGCCTGATCTCTTCTCGCGTAAATAACCGCGACTATTTGGACTTCTCTTTTATTCTCATCAACCCAAAAGTAAACGTAATAATTTTTTACGTGTATTTTTCTAAAACCAAGCTCACCCCACGGCTGCTCATCTATACACTTCGCACGATAAGGCATTGTCTGTAAAGATGTCATTTTAGCTTTTAGCAGATCAAGCATTCTTTTAGCTATTTCCGGCTCTTTTAGCTCCGTTGCGATATATTCTCGAATAAGTGCAAGATGCTCTTTCGCCTGACGAGTAACTTTTATCTTATACTCATCCATTAAAGACCTCGTTCAAGCTCTTCAAAAACATCATCTATCGGATAACTATCACCGCGAACCGCCTGATCGTAACCTTTAGCCATCAACGCGTTAAACGTTTTCTCATCCATATCATCTTGTGCCGGAAGCGACTTCGGAATAGTAAGCGAAAACGGAATACCCTTATTAAGAATGATTTGACGATAAAACATGTCAATAGCAGTAGCCCTAGGAATTCCAATAGTTTCCAGAATCTGCTCCGCCTGCTGCTTAATATTTTCTTGTATTCTCACATTCACATTCGCTGTTTTAGTAACTGCCATATCAATCAACCTCCATACACAAATCATAAAATACCGTGTCGCATATTGCAACACATTTGTGCGAATGGAATTTTCGACTGTCATACACGATTTTTAGTTCGCATTACTGCATCAGATAGCACGATCAAGCGCCGTAATGGTGGGAAGCTCCGCTTATTTTCTCGTTTGAGTTTGAACACAAAATAGCAGCTACGACTATGCCAGATCCTCTTCCGTATCAAAAATTTCTGACTGCACACTCAACGACATCCGCGTCCGCGTCGACCTGGCAGACAACATCAAACCCGACACACAAAAAGCATCGAGAAAATCGCAAGGAATCAGCCTAAAGCCGCCGCATACTAAACCTTAACGATAGGAAAAGCAATCTTTTTCACTACAAGCTCCCGCCAGTAGCTCTGACAATTCCCAACCAGCCCATCTTTTCATGGGTAGTCAAGGCCATAAGTGAATTATTAAAACTATTTCCAAGAGCAACTAAACCAATCACATGAACAGACTAGCAAAAGTATTGGTACAAATTTTACAGGTTTAGCTCATAGAAACTTATAGTTTACTAATCTCGATAAACTGAGATTTATTGACTACAAATAATGTTTTTTAAATTATTGCAGAATTCAATTAAATGCTCTTTTAAATCTGACACTGAATACTTCTCCTCTATATCTGTCTTTAAATTTAAGTAAGTAATTTCATTCCCGCAAATAGAAGGGCTCTCAATATCGTGTGCTAGAGAATTTCTCAAATCTATCCAATTTTGACTTGGAGCTTTATTATTATACAGTTTTTTAAACAATTTATTTTTACCTTCATTATTACCACGTAAAATTCTATCAACTTCAGCTTGAAGTATTTCTTTACCAAACTCTGATACCTCATTGTCTTGAGGTATTTTTTCCACTAGTACACTCTTAAACATACTCTCTGTAATAATAAGTGAAGATAATACTAACGACTTTTTTGTCAATACGTCTGCATTAGATGCAATCTTATCGAAAATGTCATTTATTGTTTCTTCATATTCTTCAACTTTTATTGGATATTTTCTATAATAACCATAGTCAAATTCGGAAAAATCTTTTTGCCAATATCTTAAATGTTCAGGAAGCTCATATTCATAGTCTATTCCTGATGGTACGCCATAATAGTCGAAAATATTTGATATAATATCGTCAGAAACTTCACTAGTCCTCGATATAAATTTTATTAATATGTCGGATAATATTTCGCTTTTTTCTTCTATTAAAAAACCATCTTTAAGAAAATTCTTACAAATATCAGAGTTTTGAAAAACGTCTTGCGATACAAATTCAATATATTCATATAATGTAAGAGTTTTGTCCCAAGGCAATTCGACACCAAAAAAGTCTAACAGCTCATCTTCATTCTTGTGCCTAAATCTATTCCAATCGACATAATTACCAAAAATAAAATCGTCATTGCCTACCTCAATTTCCGTTTCAATCTCCCAGTCTCTCGGATCAAACAGCATCGCACTTTCCTTTCTTAAATGAAATTCAAATTTGCCGATTTACTCTTCTTCATCAATACTATTGACACGGTCTATAAAAATATCCAAAACGTTGCTACAACCCTTTCAAAATATTTATAACGATAGCCCTCAATAAGCCTTGCTACACAAAGGCAGGCTTGCACCCACCTAATCAGCCCTTGACATCAATACGACAACCTCGGCGTGATCCGTGTGCGGGAACATGTCGAATACACGCGCTTCGAGGCCGCGATAGTTCGGCATTTCCGTCAAGTCGCGTGCGAGCGTTTTTGGGTTACACGACGAGTAGATGACTCGCGGGATTCCAGATTCGTTAATCCACGAGGCCAATTCTGAGCCGATCCCTCGACGTGGTGGGTTAATAACCAACGCGTCTGGTCGGCTTTCTGCGGGCTGGCGAGTAGCCCAAGTCGTCGCGTCTTCTGCAATGAACAGGGCGTCCGCGCGCCCCAGCTTCAATTGGCGAGCACCTTGAATTGCCGACGCTATAGCTTGATCCGATACTTCCACGCCTGTCACGGGAGTAATGCCGGCTGATGCCAAGTGAAGAGCGAAGCCTCCGACCCCGCAGTAAAGATCCCAGGCTGAGCGAGGTTGGTCGGCCTCGTTGTCCGAAACTGCCCATTCGGTGACCTGGCGGTACAACTCTCCGGCCACGTCCGTATTTGTCTGCGTGAAAGAACGAGGTCCGAGCGCAAGCTGAACATCACCGACCTCCATCTTCAGTGTGCGACGCTTGGTCAGAATGATCTCGTCGGGACCCTCGACGATTGCTTCGTGTGTGGGGTGAATGTTTGCGGTGACGACCTTAAGATTTGGCACCAAGTCAAACAAGGAGGGGAGCGCCGCGCGAATATCGGAGACGCGGTCGCGCGTGCGAAGCACGAAGCGGCACATCAGAGCATTGTCCGCGCCGACGGTGAGTAGCACATACTTCAACTCGCCACTCTTCGTGGGTACGTCATACGGCGTCAGGTTCAGTTGGCGAATAAAGCGCTTCAACCCCGGCGTCGCACGGTTAATTGCAGAATGCTGAATTGGGCAATCCGGCAGGTCAACACCCCTGCGATCACGTCCCAAAATACCAAGAGTCGGCCGGCGCCTCGTACCACCGACGACCAACTTTGCGCTCGTGCGAAAGCCGGTCGGCGACGAGGCAACAGGGGGAAGCCATGCAATATCGGTGGCTCCGGCAACGTCGGCTAACTCGTCGCGAACACACGTTTCCTTCGTGGCAAGCTGGTCGCCGTAAGGAACCTCAATATTCGTGCACGAGTGGCAACGACCCGTATTCCAGTGCTGACAGAGAATGTCGCTTGTGGAACGCGGGGAAAGCCTGAGCTGGATCGAAGACACAAGGGCCGCCTATTCGCTGTAAGAGGGAGCGTCGGGTACGTCTCAGTATTCTCTCACTCCCAGGGAGATAAGACGGAAGTGGTGGTACTGCCGCAGGCACGATGTGTTTGTCGGGTAACAGGGTAGTTCCTAGTTTTGAATTGTGTAGCAAGAGTGGATTCGAGGATCTCGAACGTTGCTTCCGGGCCGGTCCAGAGGGTGAAGTCAAATATGCTCTTGATCTGCATAAACGTGTGAAAATTGAGTTTTGGTGACTCAACTTTTCATTTTCCTCTTGCGCAGTGAAGTTCAGGTGTATAAAGTTGAGCCTGTCGGACTCAAGTAGGCGCCTCGCGCGTATGGCAGTCCAAGAAAACTTCAGATGCAGTCACCCGCGAAGCTGGGTGGCTGAACGAAAGGAACACATACATGGCACGTGCAGTAGGCATTGACCTCGGTACCACCAACTCCGCAATCGCTGTCCTCGAAGGCGGCGAACCCACAATCATTGCGAACGCAGAAGGCATGCGCACCACGCCTTCCGTCGTCGCATTCTCCAAGTCTGGCGAGGTCCTCGTCGGCGAAATCGCAAAGCGTCAGGCTGTGACCAACGTTGACCGTACGATCTCTTCGGTCAAGCGTCATATGGGCACCGACTGGAGCGTCGAAATTGACGACAAGAAGTACACCGCTCAGGAAATCTCCGCGCGCATTCTCTCCAAGCTGAAGGCTGACGCGGAAGCATTCCTTGGCGAGCCTGTCACTGATGCCGTCATCACCGTCCCCGCATACTTCAACGACGCTGAGCGTCAGGCAACAAAGGACGCAGGCCAGATCGCAGGCCTCAACGTCCAGCGCATCGTTAACGAGCCCACCGCGGCAGCACTTGCGTACGGCCTGGAAAAGGGCAAGGAAGACGAACTCATCCTGGTCTTCGACCTCGGTGGTGGCACTTTCGATGTCTCCCTGCTCGAAATCGGCAAGGACGATGACGGCTTCTCGACCATTCAGGTTCGCGCAACCTCCGGCGACAACCGCCTCGGTGGCGACGATTGGGATCAGCGCATCGTCAACTGGCTGATCGATCAGGTCAAGGCGAAGACTGGCGCGGACCTGTCCAAGGACGCCGTCGCTCTGCAGCGTCTGAAGGAAACCGCTGAGCAGGCCAAGAAGGAACTCTCCAGCGCAACCTCGACCAACATCTCCCTGCAGTACCTGTCGATGACCGCAGACGGTCCGATCCACCTGGACGAGTCCCTGACCCGCGCAAAGTTCGAGGAAATGACCTCGGACCTGCTCGACCGTACGAAGAAGCCGTTCCACGACGTCATTGCCGAAGCTGGAATCTCTGTCAACGACATTGACCACGTGGTTCTGGTCGGTGGCTCCACCCGTATGCCTGCCGTTTCCGACGTGGTCAAGCAGCTGACCGGTGGGCGTGAACCGAACAAGGGTGTGAACCCTGATGAGGTCGTCGCCGTTGGTGCGGCTCTCCAGGCCGGCGTCATCCAGGGCGACCGCAAGGACGTCCTACTGATCGATGTGACCCCGCTGAGCCTCGGCATCGAGACCAAGGGTGGCATCATGACGAAGCTGATCGATCGCAACACCGCAATCCCGACCAAGGCGTCCGAGGTCTTCTCGACCGCCGAAGACGGTCAGCCGTCCGTGCTCATTCAGGTCTACCAGGGTGAGCGTGAGTTCGCCCGTGACAACAAGCTACTCGGCACCTTCGAGCTGTCCGGTATTGCTCCGGCTCCGCGTGGCATTCCGCAGATTGAGGTCACCTTCGACATCGACGCCAACGGTATCGTCCACGTTTCCGCGAAGGACCGTGGCACCGGCAAGGAACAGTCCGTCACCATCACCGGTGGCTCCGCTCTTCCGAAGGAAGACATCGACCGTATGGTGAAGGAAGCTGAAGAGCACGCAGCCGAAGACAAGAAGCGCCGTGAAGACGCCGACACTCGTAACCAGGCTGAGCAGGTCGTTTACTCGATTGAGAAGCTTCTCAAGGACAACGGCGAAACCGTCACCGAGGCGACTCGCACCGCGGTTCAGGCTGACGTTGATGCCGTCAAGGAAGCGCTCAAGGGTGAGGACACCGAGGCCGTGAAGTCGGCTCTCGAGAAGCTCAACGCTTCCGCGATGAAGATCGGCGAAGAGGTCTACGCGGCTCAGCAGGCCGAGCAGGCGCAGGGCGACACCGAGGCTCCGGCCAGCGACGCCCCCGCAACTGATGACGACGTTATTGATGCTGAAATCGTGGACGAGGACGACACCAAGTGAGCGAAACTGAGAATCAGGGCTTCCAGTCCGGTCCCCAGGATCACAGCGATGCCAAGGCCAACGACCAGGCATCGCAGGCGCCGGTCGCACCGAGCTCGGACGAACAGTTCGCAGCCGGCGCGGCCACGTCCGCATCAACCGGGGAAACTGCAGGTGAAGCCACCGCGCAGCCTGCTGACGAGGCACTGACTGACATGAGTGCCTTCGAGGAACACGTTGAAGACTCGGACCTCGCAAACGCACTCGAGAAAATCGCTGACCTCGAAGACCAGCTGGCACGTGCGCACGCTGACCTGTACAACCTGAATCAGGAGTACTCGAACTACGTGCGCAGGGCGAAGGAAGCGGCTTCGGGCCACCGTGAATCCGGCCAGACCGAAGTTATTGAAGCGCTTATTAGCGTTCTCGATGACATCGATGCGGCCCGCACTCACGGGGAGCTCGAAGATGGCCCCTTTGCTGCGATCGCAACGAAGCTGGAAAGCGTTCTGGCCTCGCGCTTCAATCTGGAACGCTACGGCGCTACGGGTGAAGAATTTGATCCTGCTCAGCACGAGGCCCTGCTTGCCAACGTGAACCCTAAGGTTCAAGTAGCAACCATCGCCCAGATCCTCCAGCCCGGCTATCGTCGCGATGAAAAGATTCTACGTGCTGCGAAGGTCATGGTGGACAACCCTGAATAAACCACATACCCGTATCCGCCCACACTCAAAGAATGATGGAGGTGAGTGACAGTGAGCGGACAAGATTGGCTTGAAAAAGACTTCTATAAGACGCTGGGCGTAGCAAAAGATGCCGACCAAACAGCGATTAAGAAGGCCTACCGCAAGCTTGCTCGCCAGTATCACCCCGACCAGAATCCGGGTGATGAAAAGGCGGAAACAAAGTTCAAGGAAATCGGCGAAGCCTACGCGGTGCTGTCTGACGAGGAACAGCGTAAGCAATACGACGCGATCCGTGCCATGGGGGGAGGAGCTCGCTTTTCCGCAGGTGGCCCGGGTAGTGCCGGCTTCACAGATGCGTTCTCGTCGATGTTCGGTGGTCAAGGCACTAGCTTCAATTTCTCAACTTCCGGTTCGGGAGTCAATATCGAGGATCTCCTCGGAATGTTCGGTGGAGTGGCCGGTGGCTTCAATGCCGGTGGTCCTCAGCCGAACTATGGGGCTGGTGCCCGCTTTGGTAACACCCCGCCACGTCCAAGGAAAGGCGCCGACCGAATCGCGTCGACGTCGATCACTTTCCGTGAGTCGCTCAAGGGAGCAACGCTCACCATGAAAGTTGACGGGAAGAAGAACACCGTTCGTATTCCCGCAGGTATTAAAGAAGGTCAGAAAGTTCGCCTTCGTGGCAAAGGAATGCCCGGGGAAAACGGTGGCCAATCCGGCGACCTTCAGGTGACGATCCACGTTGAACCCCATCCGGTATTCACCCGGGATGGCGACAATCTGCGCGTGAGAGTTCCCGTGACGTTCGCCGAAGCAGCCTTGGGTACGAAGATCGACGTTCCACTGATCGATGGGAATACCGTGACTGTGAAGGTGCCCGCTGGAACTCAATCAGGCGCGGTCCTACGCGTGCGCAAACGCGGTGTTGAAACCGGCAAGCACACGGGTGACCTGCTGATCGAGATCATGGTTGCCGTTCCTGACCACCTGACCACGGAACAGAAAGATGCCGTGAAGGCACTTGCTGACTCTTTTGACCACCAGGACGTGCGAGCCACCCTGATGGAGAAGGCGAAGGAGTGACCGATGGCCAGGCGATGTTCTTCCGATTCTGATGACGCATTGACGTTCGTTATTTCAGTGGCGGCTGAGCTTGCGGGCATGCACCCGCAGACTCTTCGTCAATACGATCGCCTCGGTTTGGTGACGCCCGCGCGCACAAAGGGCAGAGGGCGTCGCTACTCGCAACGCGACGTTCAACGTCTGCGCGATGTACAGAGGATGAGCCAGGATGAAGGCATCAATCTTGCTGGAATCCAGCGGATCCTTGAACTTGAACGCCGAGTGGAAAGTCTCGAAGCTGAACGCGTTGCGTTACGCCAGCAGATCGAAGAACTTGAAGCTCGTCGAGATCGAGTCTTCGCCGCGTCCGTAAACGGCGTGGTGTCGCCGATGCGTCGCGGTGAGCGCCCGTGGGTTAATCCTTCTGTTCGCGGTGGGCAAGGGAGGGAAATCTCTATCTGGCGTCCAATCCGTACGGCAAGCCCGTACCCGGAACGCACAATCCGGGCTGTTATCGAAGCAGGACCTTCGGGCGTCAGGGTGATCGACGGGACGATTTCAGTCGTCGATTAACCGCCACAACCTCTGCATCTTCGGGGCGAGCGTTGACAATAGTCACGCTCGCCCCGAAGTGTATTCGCGCAGATAGTTTTGCACTCGCGTTAGGGTTACCTCATGAGTTCTCACGATTCGTCAGCGCACCGACTGTCGATGCGCGCTCAACTTGCATTGGGTGCGGGCACGCTTGCCCGCACGGCCTCGCGAATTCTGGGACGAGGATCAGGCGGAATGATCGGCGGTGAAGTCGCCAGCCGTATCTACCCGAATATTCTGTCGGAACTTGCAGTCCCGATGAACTCCGTGATCGTGTCCGGGACGAACGGCAAGTCAACGACCAACCGATTCATTCGCGCGGCCCTTGAAACAGCAGGTCAGGTTGCCTCGAACGTGAATGGCGACAACATGGGCTCGGGAATTATCACCGCGCTGATGACCGCGCCGACCGCGCCACACGCCGCCCTCGAAGTTGATGAGATGCACGTGCCCGCCGTTGCAGCGCACGTTTCGCCCAAAGTTTTTGTCTTCCTCAATCTGTCTCGCGATCAGCTGGATCGCGTCGGTGAAATTGGTTCGGTTGAACGCCGTCTGCGTCAGGCAGTTGAAGAAAACCCTGATTCCCTTGTTGTTGCGAACTGTGATGATCCGCTGATCGTGTCGGCAGCCTGCGAAGCGCGAAACGTTGTCTGGGTTGCCGCGGGCGCCGGATGGGGAGACGACTCCGTGGCCTATCCGCGCGGTGGCAGGGTTGTTCGTGACTCCGATTCGTGGCATCTCATTGAAGCTTTCCTCGGCGAAGAACTCCCCGAACTTCGCCAGCGTCCCACGCCAGACTGGACAATCGGCAACATCGATTTGATGCCGGAAGGAGCAAGCGGGCCCTCGGCAATTCTGTACGGACCAAACGACGTTCGCGTTCCTTTGCACCTGCAGCTCCCGGGGCGCGCAAACCTTGGCAACGCTGCCCAGGCGGTAGCGGCCGCGGTCGCGTTGGGGATTGATCCGCAGGTGGCCGCCAACGCGATCGGTCAAGTGCGTCAGGTTGCCGGACGGTATTCCATTCATGACGTTGATGGGCGTCGCGCTCGCATCATGTTGGCGAAGAATCCGGCAGGCTGGCAAGAAGCGATGACGATGGTTGACCCGCGTGTCAAACAGGTCGTGATTGCAGTCAACGGCCAGGTTCCGGACGGGCAGGATCTCTCGTGGCTCTGGGATGTCGACTTCTCCGTGTTGTCCGCGTCCGACGATCGTCGCATTGTCGCGTGCGGTGAACGAGGCGCCGACTTGGCCGTCCGCCTTGAATACGCGGGAATTCACTGCGATCTTGCGCCACTACCCATGGACGCCTTGAAGCTCCTTGAGCCCGGCAAGGTTGAAATGTTGCTGAACTACACGGCTCTTCGAGACTTTAAAGTAATCCTTGATGCTCGCCAGAAATCAGCAACCAGACGATAGGAGGGTGGACGATGAGTGAATCAACCCTGCGAATCGGGGTCTTGTTTCCCGACGTGCTGGGCACCTACGGAGATACGGGCAATGCCCTGATTCTGGCAGAGCGCGCCCGCCGTCGAGGTATCGATGCGGAACTAGTGACAGTGTCTTTGAACGAAGACATCCCAGCAGAACTGGATCTTTACACTCTCGGCGGTGGCGAAGACACTGCGCAGTCACTGGCGGCTCAGAAATTCCGCGACGACTCGGGCTTGCTTCACGCCTTGGACGCCGGCAAGCCACTTCTTGCCATCTGCGCCTCATTGCAGGTTTTGGGGCACTGGTATCGCGATGCGCGCGACGAGCGAGTCGAAGGCCTCGGCGTTCTTGATGTCACCACGGATCCGCAGGGGCATCGTGCAATTGGCGAGCTTGTCTGTGAACCCCTTCTTGAAGGACTGACCCAGCCAATGAGCGGTTTTGAAAACCACGGTGGTGGGACGGTTCTTGGGCCCAACGCGCGTCCGCTTGGTCGCGTCATTGCGGGCGTTGGCAACGGAACTCCCGAAGGGATGACACCGGAGCCTATTGCCTACGATGGTGTCGTTCAAGGATCCGTTATTGCTACCTATATGCATGGACCCGTTTTAGCTCGAAATCCTGAGCTTGCCGACTTGCTTCTTACTCGCGCTACAGGGCTTGAACTGGCGCCACTTGATGTTCCAGGCGTCGAAGCTCTGCGCGCTGAACGTTTGGATTTTGCGCGCCGCTGATCAGCGTGCTTTGCGCTGTTCTCTACGGAAAATCAGGGTTTGATCGGGGTTGCTCCCCAAAGACAGGGCGCTTCTTCACCGATACGATGGATAAGAATTGACTATCGATCTGGAGGATTGATGACCCCTGAAATGAACACCGATCCGACTGGTAGCCAGCCGAATGGTGGTTTCGCGACCGGTTTCAACGGACAAGCCCCTCAGGCTTCATCCCAAACACCGTGGCCTCAGTACGGCGAGGTCTCCGGTTCATCGAATCCAACCTACGGTTCTTACGCGGGTGGGACGTTCAATGATGGTGGCGCGGGCTACCCGCAGGGTGCGCAAGCGCAGTGGAATTCTGATGCACCTCAGTACCCGGGTCAGCCGATGAATCAGCCGATGGGACAGCCCTATGGCGGCCAACAGGCTGGTGGCCCCAACGTTGCTGGAATGCCGATGCCGGGTGTGCCTCAGAAGCTTCCTAGCCGTGCCGGTTCGATCATCATGATGGTCGTTGGCTTGCTGATGATGTTTATCGTTGCCCCGATTTCCCTGTTGGTGGGCGCTCTGGCTGGTCTCGATCTTGACGGTGTTATTGCTGGAACGAATGAGATCCGCTCTGGCGACACAATCACCATCGGTGACGGCGGATCGCTGATGGTGACGGCCTCACGTTCGGATCCTTCGGCTTACGCGGGCACCCTCTACTCGTGTAAGGTCACCTCGGTTGAAACGGACACCGAATATAAGATGACGACGAGCACAACGGACACTTTCTACATTGATGGTCTGACGCCCGGAAATTACGTCGTTGAATGTGAGGGTGAAACCACTAGATTGATGGCAATTTCTGGTGTTACCGCCGACGATTTGGTGGGGGCTGGAATGTCGGGAGTTGCTTGGGCGACGGGAATCGGAATTCTTGGTCTGATCCTACTGATTGCCGGCATCATCTGGCTGGTGGTGACGAATCGTAAGCGTTCGCAAATCCGCGCCACTCAGATAGGTTCGCCATATCAGTGGCAGTGATGTCCTGACAGTGTCTTTCGTGTGAGGGCGAGGCTGGTAGTGATACCGCCTCGCCCTCACACGCACCCTGGGTGTTTTCCTCAGCGTCGACGAGATTCTTCCTGGTTCGCTTCTTCCTGAGTGGCAGGGATGATCCTCTTCACTGAAAACTGCGAGGGTGTTCGTGTTCCTTTTCCGGGACTGTCAATCGTCGAGCTAAGCGGGCGCATGGCGCTGTTTTGGGCTTTAAGTGAAGAAGTCGGCAACATTCATATCAAGATTCTGACATGGACCATGTACACACCAGATTGACGCTAAATGCAAGATGATTTCTACATGGTTTCTTCTAGACTGGGAACAATGATGGGTCGGCAACGATGCCGTGGCACGTGATTGCCTGTGATGACTGCTCATTCCTGAATGGGGAACGGTCCAGCGCAAGTGTCGACCTCGTGAAACAATGCGCTTCTTAGCGTTATTGGTAGAGATAAACGGTGGTTTCGTTAAAAAGGGGAAGGGAAAGCATGAGTCACATTGAGCCAAACAGCGCAGATCGATTGAAGATTCCTATCCCGGTAACTCAAGACCGCCTGAAGGATCTTTTCAATCAACGTAGCTGGACGTGGTTCGTTGATAATGAAGGCGATTTGGGTGGTCGCTGGAATGGCTACACCTTTTATTTTTTGTTGACTGGAACGAACCAAGAGATTCTCCATATCCTGGGTGGCTGGGGTAACCCCATCAATCCAGACCGTCTACCAGAGGCACGTGCTTTTATTGCCGACTGGCATAGGAAGCACCTCTGGCCGAAAGTCTGCTTGACCCTTAACGATCAGGGAGTCGTCAATATTCGAGTAGAGAACACTGTTGACTGGGAGTCTGGCGCAACGGACGAACAGCTCTACCAGCAGATCGATTGTGCGCTTGGCACGGGCATGCAATTTTTTGAAGAACTGAACGAGGAGCTGTCGTTATGAGCGGAATCTTTGATCGAATTAAGAAGATCTTGAATGCCCAAGTAGCAGATGAAGTGCGAAAGGATGCTTTTTCCAAAGATGGCGTCGTCCTAGATGTAGATGCAGATCTGCAAGAACTTCACTCCCTCCAGGTTCTCAGTGAAGAGGCCAACGGGGAAGACCAAGGTGGGGTAGCTTCTTCGGCAGATGATGTGCAGGATCGTTCGGACCAGCCCGATCAGCTGGATCTGACTCGTCCAGTCACCCTTGAACGTATCGGGTTCTTTTTCGACTCACAGGGTTGGAATTGGGGGATCGACGACGACGGTGACTTTGTGACAGGTTTCGATTCGAGTCAGTACGTGTTCCGGCTCACCGGCAAGAAGAACGAAATCTTCACAATTCTTGCCTTTCGAAGCACCCTCGTTGATTCTCAGTTGAGGTCAGAAGTCGAGTTACTGATTGAAGATTGGCATGCGACTCACCTGTGGCCGATGGCTTCGTTCGTTGAAAAGAACGGAGAGATTCGCATTTTGGCAGAAATGAACTTGGACTGTGAGTGGGGGCTTTCTGACGCGCAACTTGTTACTCAGTGCAAATGTGGACTCAGCACAATCTCCTCCTTCTTTGAGGAAGTAGATGAGAGATTCGGCCCAGCTCCATCGGAAACGGACACGGACGGCGACTACAGCGAATAGTGCGCTGTTTGCGACACTAGCGTAGAGACTCTGCCGATCATGTGGCAGACAAAGTCATTAAAAATGGGGGGGATGTGATGGGCGCTCCGCTCACATCGCGAGCTACAGCTTATCCACTGCTGAATGAACGCGGTGAAACGACGCGTTCTCAAATCCTTGACGCTGTCCAAGCTGAGATTGTTGAGCGTGGGGCTACAGCGATGACGGTTTCTTCAATTTCGAAGCGAGCGAACCTCACGCGCTCGCTGTTCTACCACTACTTTGCGACCAAAGATGAAGCCGCCTCGGCGGTCCTTGACAGTGTGATTGATGACTTTCTTGCTCAGGTTCGTCACTGGAACGAAGGGCGAGAACTCGGAAATGTTGATAAAGCTCTTGATGACGCAGTGCATCTTATGTGTTCGATCATCGATCAAGACGGCCCATTCAGCATGAGCTTGGCGGGGACTGGGAACGGGCAACTGTATCTGCAGTTCATTGACCGCGCGGCCGACCGTATCGCGCACTTCGTTGTGGATAACACCGTAGAAGATTTCCGCCGACACCATGAGATCAAAATTGGTGACCTTTACGAGACCTTCTACATGCTTATCGTCGGTCTGATCTCCCTGATGAGAACGCACCCGGATATCAGCGAAGCGGCGGTTAAACGAATCGTCGCCCACACCCTCCAGATTGACGATCTCGTTCAACTCGATTGATGAGGGATTTCTTCATTGAGGGAAATACACGGGGCTCAAACAGTGATTGACAGGGTGTAAATGTTAGCTTTAGACTGTGTGAGTCAGTTCATATCTGTGGTGGCGCGCGCCTTGAATCTGGATCCTGATCCCGAAGGGCAGACCTTCGTTTCTTGACTCCGCGTCACGACTCGACGTCCTGTGATGCAAGGAAGGCAAGAACAATGTTGTTCGAGGTCTACGGCGAACATGCCGCATATCAGTGGATTGGATGGGCGTTAGTTTTCGCTGCCCTCATCGGAGCGAATGAGATCGCGCGTCGCACAAAGGCGGGAGGCGTCTTCTGTTTCCTTGTGCTACCGGCTATTTTGACGGTCTATTTCATTGCGATCTACGTAGGTGCCGGACAGGGCGTGGAGTGGGCGCTCAATAACCCGACCTACGTGCACATGAATAGCTGGTTCCACTACGCGAAGCTCTATGCGGCAACTGCTGGCTGTATTGGCTTCATGATGCTGAAGTATGGCTGGGGAAAGATCGGTCGTTCACACGCATTCAAGTGCTTCCCGTTCGTTATTGTTGCGATCAATATTCTGATTGCCGTCGTCTCTGATTTTGAGTCGGCATTCCGCGCATTCGGCACGACCTGGGTTTCCTCCGAAGGTGTCACGCTGATGGGCGGCTGGCACAATGTCTTCAATGGCGTTGCGGGTCTGATCAATATCTTCCTAATGACCGGCTGGTTTGGTATCTACGCTTCTCGAAAGAAGCAGGACATGCTCTGGCCGGACATGACGTGGGTGTTCATTGTCGCCTACGACCTCTGGAACTTCTGCTACACCTACAACTGCTTGCCGACTCACGCCTGGTACTGCGGTGTTGCCCTGCTTCTTGCGCCGACAGTTGCCAATGCCTTCTGGAATAAGGGTGGGTGGATCCAGAATCGTGCAAACACGTTGGCTCTCTGGTGTATGTTCGCGCAGGTTGTTCCCGCGTTCCAGGACTACTCGAACTTCTCGGTTCAGTCTGTGAATAATCCGAATGTAAACCTGTTTGTTTCGATTCTCGCTCTGGTTGCCAACATTCTGGCTCTCGGCTATGTGGTCTATCGTTCGCGCAAGCTCGGCCGTAACCCGTACACGAATGAAATCTTCGTGGGGACGAAGGACTTCGAGGCTGCGATGGCGCGCCGCGAGGGTGTGGCTACCGCCTGATCTAGTTCGTATGGGCGAGGCCCCGCCCGGCATGTGCCGGGCGGGGTTTTCGCTTGTCAGATCACCTTTGCCGACTGAGGGTGACTAGCTGGCCTCGTGAATAGGGAGACCGAAGGGGTGGAAGTTGAGTTTTCGACGAGAAAAACAAAGTTGAGTGGAATAGACTCAACTTTGGAGCGTTGATATATGTAGACGCGCGTGGGATCGTCGCGTGCCATATCTCGACGCAATACGTCACTGGAGGAAACATGACCAACGAATTCACGACGAAAGCGCAGGAAGCCATTGGCTCTGCACTCGAGTCAGCTAGGGCAGCTGGCAACCCGGGAGTTACGCCCCTGCATCTTTTGAATGCTCTGCTGACTCAGAACGAAGGAATTGCGACGGCGCTTCTCGATGCTGTCGGCGCCGACCGTAAGACAATCGGCACGAGAGCGCGTAACGCGCTGGTCGCACTGCCGAGTATTCAAGGCTCGACCGCCCAAAACGCTCAGGCGGACCAGGCTCTGATGGGAGTCATCAACGACGCTCGCAAGCGCGCAGAAAAGGCTGGCGATGCTTATGTATCGACTGAACACCTGATGATTGCGCTTGCCGCGTCAAAGAGTGAGGCTGGCACCATTCTTTCTAGCAACGCGGCAACGCCCAACGCTTTGGAAGAAGCTCTGAAGACGCTCCGTCCAAATCCGATTACATCGCCTGACCCGGAGGGGAGCTTCGAAGCTCTCAAGAAGTACGGGCGAGATCTGACCGAGGTCGCTCGCGAAGGTAAGCTCGACCCGGTGATCGGTCGTGACGCGGAGATTCGTCGCGTTGTGCAGGTGTTGTCGCGTCGTACGAAGAACAACCCTGTCCTCATCGGTGAGCCCGGTGTGGGTAAGACCGCGGTTGTTGAAGGGTTGGCTCAGCGTATTGTCGCGGGTGATGTCCCGGCGTCCCTGAAGGATAAGACGCTTATTGCTCTCGACCTGGCATTGATGGTGGCAGGCGCGAAATACCGCGGTGAATTCGAGGAGCGCCTGAAGGCTGTTCTCGAAGAAATTCAGCGCTCTGACGGGCAGGTCATCACCTTTATCGATGAGCTTCATACGGTCGTCGGTGCCGGTGGTGGCTCTGAAGGTGCGATGGATGCGGGCAATATGCTCAAGCCGATGCTTGCGCGTGGCGAACTGCGCATGGTCGGCGCGACCACGCTGGACGAGTATCGCGAGAACATCGAAAAGGACCCGGCTCTGGAACGTCGTTTCCAGCAGGTTTTCGTCGGCGAGCCGTCCGTTGAGGATACGGTTGCGATCCTGCGCGGTATTGCGCCGAAGTACGAGGCTCACCATAAGGTGACAATCTCCGACGGTGCGCTCGTTGCGGCGGCAACCTTGTCTGATCGCTACATTACGGGGCGTCAGCTGCCGGATAAGGCGATTGACTTGATCGATGAGGCTGCGTCTCGTCTGCGGATGGAACTTGATTCTTCCCCAATCGAGATTGATGAGTTGCGTCGCCAGGTGGATCGTCTGCGAATGGAAGAGTCCTATCTGACTGAATCTGATTCGGATAAGACGGATGAAGCGACCCAGATTCGCCTAGAGAAGCTTCGTTCGGACCTTGCTGATAAGCAGGAAGAGCTGACTGCATTGACCGGACGCTGGGAGGCAGAGAAGGCCGGACATAACAAGGTCGGTGATCTGCGTGTTCAGCTGGATGAACTGCGTACTCAGTTGGAACTTGCTATCCGTGAGAATCGTTGGGAAGAAGCCGGAAGGCTTCAGAACGGCGAAATCCCCGCGGTCGAACGCCAGATTGGCGAAGCCGAGGCGAACGCTGAAACGGAAGATGAAGCAGCTGGTGAGCCGATGATTGCGGAGAAGGTTGGGCCGGCTGAGATCGCGGAAGTCGTGGAGTCCTGGACGGGTATCCCGACCGGTAAGCTCCTGCAGACGGAAACCGAGAAGCTACTGACCATGGAAGATGCGATCGGGCATCGACTGATTGGTCAGAAGGCGGCCGTCGTGGCGGTGTCTGATGCGGTTCGGCGTTCCCGTGCGGGGATTGCGGATCCGAATCGTCCGACCGGTTCGTTCCTGTTCCTCGGCCCGACGGGTGTCGGTAAGACGGAGCTGGCGAAGTCGCTGGCGGAGTTCCTCTTCGATGATGAGCGAGCGATGATTCGCATCGACATGTCGGAGTACTCCGAGAAACATTCGGTAGCGCGCCTCGTCGGTGCCCCTCCGGGATACGTTGGATACGAGCAGGGTGGTCAACTGACCGAAGCTGTTCGCCGTCGTCCGTACTCGGTGATCCTTTTGGATGAGGTTGAAAAGGCTGATCCGGAGATCTTCGACATTCTGCTTCAGGTTCTCGACGATGGTCGCTTGACTGACGGTCAGGGTCGCACGGTTGATTTCAGGAATACGATCCTGATTTTGACATCGAACCTTGGCTCGCAGTTCCTATCCGATCAGTCTTTGACGCAAGAGATGAAGACTGATGCGGTGATGGAGACGGTGCGTCATGCGTTCAAGCCGGAGTTCTTAAACCGTCTGGACGAGACGGTCATGTTCGACCCGCTGTCGGCAGATGACTTGGCTGGCATCGTTGACCTGATGGTCGGCCAGCTCGCGAAGCGTCTTGAGGGCCGTCGCATCACGCTCGACGTGTCCGAGCCTGCCCGCGGTCTGCTGACCCGGATTGGCTACGACCCGGCTTACGGTGCTCGTCCGCTACGTCGCCTGATTCAGAAGGAAATCGGTGACACGTTGGCGAAGATGCTTCTAGCCGGCGAGGTTGGCGATGGTTCGACCGTTCGCGTCGATGTTTCCGAAGACTTGGAGACTCTGTCGATGCACGTGGTCGCAGAAGATGAAGAGCCGGACATCTTCTCCTGCTGATTGATTCACGAGGCCGTGTGGGGCGCACGTTGACAACGCGCGCCCCACACGTGCGCTTGCCACCAGAACTCGTGGCCGATAAGGGCGCGTTTAGAATAGGGGCGCACCGGTAACAGCACGGCTCGAACAGTTGAGCGAGCGTCACAACGCGGAAGGAATACGCATGGCAGTCATCACGAGCGAACTGATGGATATTCCTTTTGCTCATGCGTATGCGTTGAATGTTGGGGGGCAGACCCTGGTCAAGGTTGGTGACACGTCAACTGTCTATCCGCTGGCGTCCGTCACGAAGCTTTTGATGGCATGGTCAACGCTGGTTGCAGTCCAGCGAGGTTGTATCAGTTTGGACGATCCAGCTGGTCCCGAAGGGTCCACGATTCGCCATCTTCTGGCTCATGCCTCGGGCTTGCCCGCAGAATCTCGCGATGCACAGTTCGGCCTCGAAAAACGACGTGTTTACTCCAACGCCGGTTTCGAGGTCCTTGGTGATGCGGTTGCCGAAGCAACGGGAACAGACATTGGTCGATGGATTGAAGAATCCGTGATTGAGCCTCTGGGTATGACAGCGGCGGACGTTCCCGGTTCAGTCGCACGCTCTGGGCGAGCAAATGTCGATGATCTGCTGATCCTCGGCCAGGAGTTTCTGCATCCAACTCTGATCAGCGATGCGCTATCAAGTGAAGCGGTAACCTCGCAGTTCCCCGACCTTGCGGGCGTTGTCCCCGGATACGGTCGGCATAACCCGTGCCCGTGGGGCCTCGGCCTTGAAATTCGGGGAACAAAGAACCCGCATTGGACCGCCCCAGATGCGCCGGCCACAACATTCGGCCACTTCGGAGTCTCAGGCTCGTTCCTCTGGGTTGACCGTGAACATGATGCGACCGCAGCGTTCCTTGGTTCGCAAGAATTCGGCCCTTGGCATAAGGAACATTGGTCGCAGCTCAACGCCCAATTGCTGGGCCTCGTGAACGCCTAGCGTTCAGGGCGCGAAGGTGGACTCTGGTCCCACGTGGTCAGTCGGCAATGTCGATGATGACTGGCACGTGATCCGACGCGCCCTTGCCCTTGCGCTCATCCCGATCAATCTGAGCCTCAACCACACGCGACGCCAACGCAGGGGAGGCATACACAAAGTCAATGCGCATTCCCTCATTCTTCGGGAAGCGTAGCTTCTGGTAATCCCAGTAGGTGTAGTTGGTGACGCGCTCGCGGGTGATTTCGACCCACCCGTCATCGGCGAAAGCAAAGAACGCGTCGCGCTCGGGCTGTGAGACGTGGGTGGCGCCGGCAAATGCGGTCATGTCCCACACGTCCTCATCAAAGGGGGCGACATTCCAGTCACCGACCAAGGCGATCTGCACCTTCGGGTTCTCAGACAGCCACTTCACACCGTTTTCCTTCAAGACGCGTAGCCACTCGAGCTTGTAGACATAATGAGGGTCGGTCAGCTCGCGACCGTTTGGGATATACAGGCTCCAGATCGTGAACGGTGAGCCGTCGGGCGACTCGACAGTAACGCCGAGTGCACGAGCTTCCACAACCGGAGGATTCCCAAATGCGGGTTGGCCCGCGAAATGATCCTCGACCTTAAGAATCGGTAGGCGCGAGGCTACCGCAACACCGTTCCACTGATTCAGGCCGTGAATCCGAACCTCGTACCCCGCTTCGGTGAACTGGTCGACGGGGAACTGGTCGGGCTTGCACTTGATTTCCTGCATCGCCAGTACGTCTGTGCTCGAGCGGTTAAGGAAAGCGATGACGCGATCGACGCGGGTGCGGATGGAGTTGACGTTCCAGGTAGCAAATCTCATGGGATAAACCCTAGTCAGCAGGCTCCGACCCCGCTTGTTCACGGATTAACCCTGCTTGTTCAGGGATTGACCTCGCTTGTTCGCGGATTGAGTCCGCGCTTGTTCACGGATTAACCCTGTTTGTTCAGGGATTGACCTCGCTTGTTCACCAAAGACCTGTTTGTCAGTCTTCTTTCGCTCCTGCGGTAGTTGTGGGTGAACGTCCCTGACGCTGGCGTGCTTTGCCTCGTAGGCTTATCTCATGGGAACTGCACTTGTTACCGGCGCAACGTCGGGCATTGGCGAAGAGTTTTGTTGGCAACTGGCTGCAGGTGGCCATGACCTGGTCCTGGTGGCACGGAGTGAAGCGACATTGCATCAGCTTGCGGAGCGGCTTCACGCCTACGCGGGGATTAACGCGGAGGTGATCGTCGCTGACTTGGCGAATCCTGACCAGCTGGCTCGCGTCGCTGAGCGTCTGGATGTGGGTGGCGCTGAAGTGGGCGCTTCTGCTTTGAAGCCTGTCGATCTGCTGGTGAACAATGCTGGATTCGGGCTGGGCACGTCCTTCCCTGACAACGACCTTGATGTTGAGCTTTATGGCTTGGATGTCATGGTTCGTGCGGTGATGGTGTTGTCGCATCATGCAGCTCGGTCGATGCGCGTGCGCCACCGAGGTGCCATCATCAACACGGCGTCGGTAGCGTCGCGAACAGGCGCGGGCACCTACTCCGCGCATAAAGCGTGGGTCGTTGCGTTCACCGAGGGTCTGTCGGAAGAATTACGAGGCTCGGGAGTGACTGCTACCGCTGTTATGCCGGGGCCGGTTCGTACTGAATTCTTTACAAAGGCTGGGGTCGATATGGAAGAGATGCCGGATGCGTTCTTGGCGACCCCTGAGGAAGTTGTGACTGCTGGCCTTGACGCGGTGCGTCGCGGGAAAGTGTTGGTCACGCCGACTGTTCCTGCGAAGGTCGGGATGGCGTTGATGAAGTTTGCTCCGCGTTCTTTGACGCGTCGTGTGATGCGGGCTGTTCCGCATATGTGAGTGCGTATCAGCATTAAATGGGGCTATTGTTACTACTGTTACTAATGTGATTGGTGATAATAATGTGGTTTAGCTCTTGCTCCCTCATTTTGTTCACCGATACTCTGTAATGACATGTCTGCTCGACATGTGCCCGTTGACTCCCCTCAACGATCAGCCGATTGAAGGAAGAACTCGCCAATGAAACTGCGTATGACGAAGCGAACGGCTCTGCTTGGCCTCGTAGCTGCCGCGCTCATCATTCCCGGAGTTAAAGCGACAAGCGCCGACTCCGCGCAGAGTGCAACAGGGGTAAGTATTCCGCAACCAGCTCAGATGGATCTGCAGTCGGGCGTCAATCCTTTGTCCCCCTCAACGGTGACGACCTCCACCACTCCCTACGCTCCGTCCGGAGGAAACTGGCAGAACATTGGTGGCAATTGGCGTTGGGCTACCTACGGCACCGGCCTTCAGATTGCATCAACCTGGGCGAAAATCAATGGGCACATCTACCACTTTGATTCAACAGGCTGGATGAATACCAGCTGGTACGAAGAGGATGGCACCTGGTACTACTTCCAGCCTTCAGGCGGATATGCGGGAGCCCTGCACACTTCCGGCTGGCTTAAGCTCGGCGAAACCTGGTACTACCTTGATCCGACGACCGGCAAGATGGTCGCAGACACGGCAAAGACCATCAACGGAAAGCGATACGTCTTCGACATTGACGGCAAGATGAAGACCGGTTGGGCCTCCACGTCGCAAGGCTGGCACTACGTCAACGCATTGGGCGACCAAGTCTTCGGCTGGTTAAACCTGAACGGCACCTGGTACTACCTTGATCCGTCCACGGGAATCATGAAGACCGGACGCTACACGATCAACGGAACCACCTACGTGTTCAACGCTTCGGGTGCAATGTCTACCGGCTGGGCCAAGCTGAAGGAAGGCTGGCGCTATTCCGATTCCAACGGCGTTGAGCACCTCGGCTGGCTGGGCCTGAATGGGGCGTGGTATTACCTCGATCCAGCAAGTGGCGTCATGGTCGAAAATGCTTCCAAGACAATTGGTGGCAGGACCTACACTTTCGATGCCAATGGCAAGATGAAGACCGGCTGGGTGTCAAACTCTGACGGTTGGCGTTACCTCAGTGCATCCGGGTATGAAACCTACGGCTGGTTGAATGATCGAGGAACGTGGTACTACCTCGATCCCACCACCGGAATCATGAAGACCGGACGCCACACGATCAACGGAACCACCTACGTGTTCAACACTTCGGGTGCAATGTCTACCGGCTGGGCAAGCCTGAGTGATGGTTGGCACTACTCCTCAACCAGTGGTGCCGAGGCTGTTGGCTGGGCACTCGTGAACGGCTACTGGTACTACATGGATCCCTCAACGGGCATCATGGTCGCAAACACCTCGAAGAGTATTGGTGGAAAAACCTACTCCTTCGACGCTTCTGGAGTATGGCGTTCCTGAACGTCTGGTCGGCTTCGCGAATCTGTGTAATCCCGAACGCGAAATCGTTCGGCGTGCCGGATAGTCCGGAAGTCGACGTGCTTATTTCCTCGATTCGCGGGTGTTCAGTCCTATGCGTCATCTGACTCGATGGTCCACTGAGTAGTAGTTAATGCTAATCTGATCTGACTGATTATGTTGTGATCGCCGGAGTTGCAATACAGGGGAACAATGAGAGTTTCACATCAAATCCCGTGGCGTACATTGACAAGCGCGTTTGTCATCTCTGGGCTTGTCCTGTCGGCGAACGTTGCCACGTTTGCTGACGAAAACGGTGAAAGCGCACCTTTGACCGTCACAACCCAGAGTGATCCCCAAGAAAACCCGCAGAATCAAGTGGGGGGTGCTTCACCTCTAGAAGCTGAAACCACAGCGCCTGTCGATACCCCGAAAAAGACGACCGCCCACGAACCTTTGCAATCCCCTGAAGGTTCATGGATCTACTCCGGCGTCTGGCAGTGGAAACAACCCGACGGGACGCTCCTGAAAGACTCATGGGCGCGTATTAACGGCTCCACCTACTACTTTGACGTGAACGGGACCATGGCAAGTAGCTGGTTCCGCAACTCTGATTCGTGGTTCTACGCATCCGCGTCTGGCGCTATTACCACAGGCTGGTTGAGTGACCGAGGCGCTTGGTACTACCTTGACCCTGTAACGGGGCAGATGGTCACCGGCCAGAAGCAAGTGGGAAACGAAACCTACTTCTTCAAGGCCTCTGGTGCGATGCGTACCGGTTGGGTTGAGATGTCCGATGGGTGGCATTATGCGACTACGTACGGCGCCGAAGTTCGTGGGTGGTTGAGTGACCGAGGTACTTGGTACTACCTTGACCCTGTAACGGGGCAGATGAAGACGGGGCGTCATCAGGTTGGTTCTGTTTTTTATTTGTTTGATGGTTCTGGTGCGATGCGTACCGGTTGGGTTGAGATGTCCGATGGGTGGCATTATGCGACTACGTACGGCGCCGAAGTTTATGGTTGGTTGAGTGACCGAGGTACTTGGTACTACCTCGACCCTGTAACGGGGCAGATGGCCACCGACCAGAAGCAAGTGGGAAACGAAACCTACTTCTTCAAGGCCTCCGGCGCGATGTGGACCGGCTGGCACAAGCGCGCAGATGGCTGGCACTTCCTGAACTCCAACGGTACTGAAACCCGCGGCTGGGTCGCCTCCGGTAAGAAGTGGTACTACCTTGATCCCGCTACAGGCATCATGGTGACAGGTGAGCGAACCATCGGCGGGAAGTCCTATGAGTTCGCATCAGATGGCGCGATGTTGACTGGCTGGCAAAAGCGCGCAGATGGCTGGCATTACCGTAAGCCTTCAGGTGAAGTCGGCCTTGGATGGCAACGGGTTGGTTTGGATTGGTACTACCTTGATCCCGCTACAGGCATCATGGCGAATGCTGGCCGCACGATTGACGGGAAATGGTACAACTTCCTCTCATCGGGTCAATGGGTCAACTACCAAGCTCCCGCCGGCTATCTACAACCGACAATGTCAATTCAGTCCCTTGGATGGGCTACCAATACTCTGACCTACGGCATGAACGGCGTGAAAGTCAGAATCGTTCAACAGCGCCTAGGTATCTGGCACCCGATGAAGCTGGCGTCCGTTGACAGTGGTTTTATGTCGGCAGTGCGTAACTTCCAACGTCGAGCGGGCCTGCCACAAACGGGCGTTGTCGACGAGCGCACATGGAATGCGATGGGAACCGGGTATTCCTGGTACGTTGACCAGTATCAAGTTGCGCCGACCGTTTCGCTTAGTGCAAGTCGCTCCGAACACATTGAAGCAATGATTTCCTACGCTTTGGCGCAGGTAGGATCGCCTTACACTTGGGGTGGAGCTGGTCCGTACAACTTAGGCTTTGACTGTTCGGGTTTGGTGCTTCAAGCACTACACGCAGGTGGCCTTGATCCACAACCGATTAACGTGCACAAGCATGCGTGGCCGGCCTATCGCACCTCGCAGGAGCTCTACAACTACTCCGGATTCCAATACCTTCCGCTGTCGCAAAGGCAACGTGGTGACTTGATCTTCTACACGTCGGGTGGCGTAGTGACGCACGTGTCGCTCTACTTGGGTAATGAGAGGGTTGTCCACACCGACTGGATGGGGAATCCGGCTCGTGTTGATTCCGTGTGGACCAGCTACGGGTACTACAACACGGCACCGTGGGTTATTCGCCCGTTCCCGTAAAGAGAATCGTGATCTAGCGGGTCGGTAGATTTCCAGTTTTGCCGGCACGAAACGAGGCCCCTCAGGAAACCGAGGGGCCTCGCCAGGTCAGTATTAGGGAAGCGAAATTCTTTACGGGCCTGAAAATCTTCCTTGGAGATCTGCCTTGGAACTCTGCCTTAGAACACGATTGGCCAGTGCGGAAGACACTCGGTCAAAGTGATGTGCGCGGAGTTAAAGAGCTCTACAGTTGATGCATATTCGGGGTTCAACTCGGGCGTCTTCCCGGTCTTAATTGCTTCTTCTCCAGCCCGATCATCAACGTATTCGTTTAAGGAGCCATCAGACAAGCGTGCACTTGCATCCGCGTACGCTTTGAACGCTTCCGTTGCATGAGTACCAGTGGAATCCACCGATCCTGCTTGCACTAGAGCATCAGTCTGCGCCGAGGCAAAAGCCTTGACGAAAGAAGCCCACGCGGTAGTTGCAGTGGTGGAATTGCCCGAGAGTGTTGCTTCAGTAAAGGCTTGTCCTTCAGGCAAGGACTCGAGTGCCTGGGCGAGGATGTCATCCATCGCTTGGCACCCCTCCGTAGGAGCGTCCATCTCGGGAAGCGATGGGGCCGATTGAGGATCTGCATAGATCCCCGATTCAGCCTCAGATCCGATTGAGTGCGCTGTGGGGGCAGACTGCGGGTTTGGCTGGGGCGATGGTGAGCATGCGCCAAGAGTAAGCGTGAGACCTGCTATCGCGCTCAAACACACTGAGCAACGTCCCGTGAAGAGTCGATTTCGCATGAGATTTCTACCGCGAAATCAGGCCAGATCGAGGTCTTCAAGACCGAGCGCATAGAAGTAGGGGAATCCCTCGGCCTCGATGCGTTCCTTAGCGCCGGTTGCGCGGTCAACGATGACTCCAACCGCAACGACCTCGGCTCCTGCTTCACGCAGAGCAGTGGCAGCTTCCAGAGGCGAACCGCCAGTGGTCGAGGTGTCTTCGAGGACAACCACGCGCTTGCCGACCACGTCCGGCCCCTCAATGCGACGCTTCATGCCGTGGTCCTTGGCGGTTTTGCGCACAACGAAAGCATCGAGGTCGAGGCCACGCGAAGAAGCGGCATGCATCATTGCGGCTGCAACGGGGTCCGCTCCCATGGTCAGACCGCCAACTGCAACATAGTCTTCGCCCGGAGCAAAACCGGATTCTTCCAAAAGATCGAGCATGACGTGGCCGATTAGGGGTGCAGCTTCGTGGTGAAGCGTTGCGCGACGCATATCAACGTAGAAATCAGATTCGCGACCGGAAGCCAGAGTCACCTTTTCGTGGATGACGGCAAGTTCCTTGACGAGTTCGGACAGGCGGGCTTTTTGAGAGTCATTCGTCATGCTTCACAGTCTAGACGGTAGGTGGCATAGAGGACGGGACGACGGTAGGCGAGCATAGGAGATGGGACGGTTTCGCCACACCTTTCGCTCCGTAGAGCGCCACATATGAAAGTGCCCGAACCTTTGAACTGTCCCCCGGAAGTTGGACTGATTAATTCAGTTTTTCTCCCGGGGGGAGGGGGGACAGTTCACTTCAGGCTGGGGGCAGTTTCGTCAAGAGCTCGAGCATTCAGCCCGAGAGGGGAAAACAGGCGGTCAGCCGGCGAATGCCTCGACCAGTTCAATCAGCTCACCAATACCTTCGTGAATCCCAAATGGGCGGTACGGGTACTGTTCGATTTGTTCGATCGACGTTGAGCCGGACAGCACAAGGTGCGTGCGCAGACCGGCCTCAACACCCGCCTGAATATCCGTGTCCATGCGGTCGCCGACCATTGCAGCGTGCTCAGAGTGGGCGCCGATCTTGTTCAGACCTGCGCGGATCATCACGGGGTTTGGTTTGCCGACGAAGTAGGGGCGCTTACCGGTGGCTGCGGTGATCATTGCTGCGATCGAACCGGTCGCGGGCAGTGTGCCTTCATCTGAGGGGCCTGTGACGTCCGGGTTGGTGGCGATGAACTTTGCACCACTTTCGATCAGTCGGATTGCTCGGGTAATCGCGTTGAAGTCGTAGTTACGTGTCTCGCCGAGCACCACGTACTCAGGATCCTGATCGGTCATGATGTAGCCGGCGCCGTGGAGCGCGGTCGTCAGTCCAGCCTCGCCAATCACGAATGCGGACGAGTTGGGCGACTGCTGCGATAGGAATGCTGCGGTCGCGTTTGCCGACGTCCAAATATGTTCCTCAGCAACATCCAAACCGGACCGTTCAAGTCGAGCAGACAGGTCGCGGTTGGTGAAGATTGAGTTGTTCGTCAGAACCAAGAATGGCATGTTCTTGGCGCGCAGTGCCTCGAGAAACTGCTGAGCTCCGGGAAGGGCGCGGTTTTCCTTGACCAGAACACCGTCCATGTCGGAAAGCCATGCGGAAACAGGTGGCATGTCGGTGAGCGCCTTGGGCGCGATTTCGTTATCAGTCATGTCTTCATCCTATGTGGAATATCAGGGAAAGACATGAAGAAGGGTTTATTCAGGGTCTGCGTCGATTGCGCCTTGAATGTCGTTGAACAGCAGGTTTGAGATCTCAACTTGAACGTATTCGACGCGCGGAACATCGTGCAGGACAAGCGGGTCGTCTGCGCTGGTCTGTAGAGTCAGAGTGCCACACCCGAAGATGCGGTCGATAAAGTCGCGGTCCATTGCCACGTCGGAAATGCGCGTGATGGGCAGGTCGTGTCCCTTCTTGTTGATGATGCCGTGGCGCGTGATGATGCGCTTCGTGGTCAGCGTGAAGGTCGTGGTGAACCAGCGGATGAAGGGCATGATGAAGATCGGGAATGTCGCGACGATGACGATTGCCCAGACGATTTCGTGGCTGTAGGGCGCCCACTCAGTCGGTAGGTAGATCGACGCGAAGACGCCGACAATGATCAGAATCAGCTCAGCCAGCGTATTGCCAAGGATGGCTTTGAAGTGCGTGCGCATGTGGCGGACGATTTGTTCGTCTTGGGACAAGAGTGCATGACGTGGAGACATGTCTTAATCGTGCCATTATTTCCCTCGCTTGTGCTTGCTATGTAATGCAAGACGCTATCGTTATGCCCGTGAGTGATGTTTATCAGGATGTCGTCAGCGCCGGTGAGCGCGGTGCGCAGGTGCCAGACCGTGCACTCTCCTTAGGCATAATGGGGGACGAGGCCACGCCTGCTTTAGAAAGCCTGCCCGGTGTTGGTCCGTGGGTTGGTGAGCTTCCGACCGATGAAAAGTACGATCCTGAACTACTGAAGAACGGCGATCATCGCAACGTTGAAGACCAGTATCGCTACTGGACGATGGACGCGATCCGCGAAGACATCGCAGCCCACGCGCTCCCGTTCGAGGTTGCAATCGAGAACCTCGGTCATGACTTCAATATCGGTTCTATCGTGCGCACTGCGAATGCGTTGGGAGCCAGTCGAGTCCACATTGTTGGGCGTCGTCGTTGGAATCGTCGCGGGGCAATGGTGACTGACCGCTACCTGCAGGTCGATCACTGCCAGACCCCCGAAGACCTTGCCCGATCATGTGCAGAGCGCGGAATGAGCCTCGTCGGCGTCGATAACGTGGAGGGCTCCAGGCCATTGGAATCCACTGAACTGCCGAAGCGAGCGTGCCTGATTTTCGGCGAAGAATCCTCCGGGTTGAGCCAGGAAATGCGCGACCTTGCCGAGGTGATCGTCCACATTACCCAGCGAGGATCGACGCGCTCGATGAATGTTGGCCACGCGGCGGCAATCGCGATGTGGGCGCACGCGTCCAGTTTGGTCTGACGTTTCAGTGATGTGCGTGGCCTCGTTCCTCATCGGCGAGGCCTGGATACCGAAGCTAAAACTTCGCTGTTTTTGTTGCCCGCACGGGCAAAAGTCCGCCTTGGAAGCACTTATGTGCAGGAAATAGGGACTTCCTACCTCACACGAGACTTGCGATGTGTGGAACAATAGCCAGTGACAAATCTGTCGTTCGAATAGGAGGCTCCTGTGCCTGTCGCAACCCCTGAGGTCTACGCCGAGATGCTGAACCGCGCGAAGGAAGGCAAGTTTGCCTACCCCGCGATCAACGTGACCTCTTCCCAGACCGTTACCGCTGCTATCCAGGGCTTCGCCGAGGCAGAATCTGACGGTATCGTTCAGATCTCCGTCGGTGGCGCTGAATACGCTTCCGGTTCGACGATCAAGAACCGCGTCACCGGTTCGCTCGCCCTCGCTGCATACGCAACCGAGGTTGCCAAGAACTACGGCGTGACCATCGCTCTGCACACCGACCACTGCGCAAAGCAGAATATCGATTCCTGGATCCGCCCGCTCATGGAGATCGAGGCCACCCAGGATCTGCCGACCTTCCAGTCGCACATGTGGGACGGCTCGGCCGTACCGCTTGAGGAGAACCTTGAGATCGCCAAGGAACTCCTCGCCCTCTCCCAGAAGGCAAACACCATCCTCGAAATCGAAATCGGTGTTGTCGGTGGCGAAGAAGACGGTGTTGTCGGCGAGATCAACGAGAAGCTCTACACCACTACCGAAGATGCGCTGAAGACCGTTGAGGCTCTCGGTCTTGGCGAGAACGGCCGTTACCTGACCGCTCTGACCTTCGGCAACGTCCACGGTGTTTACAAGCCGGGTCACGTCAAGCTCCGTCCCGAAATCCTGGGCACCATCCAGGAAGAGGTCGCAGCAAAGGTTGGTTGGAAGAACAACCGTCCGTTCGACTTGGTCATGCATGGTGGTTCCGGTTCGACCGCAGAGGAAATTGCTCTCGCAGTCGAAAACGGCGTCATCAAGATGAACGTCGACACCGACACCCAGTACGCCTTTACCCGTCCGGTCGTGGAGCACATGTTCCGCAACTACGACGGCGTCCTGAAGATCGACGGTGAGGTCGGCAACAAGAAGCAGTACGATCCGCGTTCGTGGGGCAAGTCCGCTGAAGCGGGCATGGCTGCTCGCGTTGTCGAGGCTTGCCAGCGTCTCGGTTCCGTCGGAACCAAGATGAAGTGAACGCTTGCCTGTGGTTGAGCTGATTCACTGAATTGGACTCGGTGGCCCCGTCGCGACTCGTCGCGGCGGGGCCACTGCCGTTGTGTTGTAAGAGGACTGTGCGACGGGTGGTGTGGAATTCCTGATAAGTCGAGTGATGCCGTGCGCGGGTCTCTTGATCCGCGGGTGCGCTAGTTGCCGGCGGATTCGTATTTCCGCGTAGTCGTTTGTCGGCGGTGCGCCTCGCGGATCTCTGTCAGCAGTTCTGTTTTCTCAGCCTTCAACTCTTCGCTTACATGATCGATGATCTCTTTGAAGGGGCTCTTGTCGGGGGCCGCCAGGGGGTGGGCGATGATGTGACCCCATTTGAGGAGCGCGGGGAGTGAGAAAAGGCAGAACAAGAATAAAGCGACGCGGATGGATTCAATGTCGCGTGCGTAAAGGGTGGTGAGTTTGGAGGACCAGATAGCGGTGAGAAGTGCGATGCTCATTATGAGCATAATCCACGCGAGGAGATAAGTGGAGACGAATTCTTTCTGGGAAAGACGTTCGAGCACGGCTTGGTGAAGCACGACCACTGAATAGCCGAAGCAGAGGGTGAGAATCATGCTGAAGCCCGCAGTGGCCGCGAGGTGCCTGAGAACAGCTTCAGCCGGAGTGTTCTTGTCGAGGCAAATCATCATGGTGACAACGATGAGAGGGATGAGGAGCCCGACTGGAATCGCCCACAATTCGGACCTCCTTCTCAAAACGGATGCGAGAAGCCCCTTGAATCTCGCAGGTCTTGCAATGACTTTTGGCTCCGTGTCCTGTTCAAGTGCTTTCTGAAGGTCTTCAGGAAGTTCTGGGCGAGTCCTGCCTCGCGCCATCCGCCACATCGTCATCCCTGATTCACCCGTGGACAGTGCCCTCAGGTCCTCCAGTGCGGCTGTGGTGTCTAGCAGTCTCAGGACGCGTCCTGATGGTGAAGGGGATGCCTCGGACTTCCTGATGATGTACTTGAGGACGATCCAGTAGAGCATCCAGAACAGGGCTGCTGCGAGGAGTGATGACTCCCATCCGCCGGCGTCTGATGGGAAGCGCTTGATGAAGTTCAAGGTCGAAACCGCGGTGATAGCGGCGCTGATTATGAAAACGACTGCCTGGAGTGCGGTTTCATCTGATAGCAGCTTCGCCGTCTTCTTCTGATGAGCGAGCCATTCACGTCCGAACTGGTCCTTCTTCACCGGCGCCGAGGGGGAGGAGGTGGTTCCCTCGATGAATGACAGGCCGAGGAGCGCAAAAACCAGGCCGCTTTGAACGTTGAGAAGGGTCGAGTTGGGAACAGCGATGTTCTTGAGGTGGGTCCATAACTTCTCCGGAGCATTCGGATCACCCGAGATCCCCTCCCGATAGAGAGTGTCGAGACCGGTGATCAGTTCTGTGTAGGCGAAGAGGAGGAGAAAGGGTGTAAAAAGGAAGAATGTCCATGGAATGATATGTTTGAGGCGCTCGCGCAGGGTGGCGGATGTCGAAGTCTCCTGCGCGGCTTCTGATCCCTTAGTAGAAGGTCTTTCATTCATGGTGTTAATCCTATTTTCTTGAGTGGGATTATTAGCTGATCTAGTGCCGCCGCGGTTATAGAATTACTCAGACTCCTCCCCTTTGAGGAGGAATGGCTCTCGAAACCCCTATTCCTTCTTCGACAGGGTCTTCTCGATTTCTCGTCCCAGGGAGAGCAGGTTCTTGATTTTGAACTGCTCCCCATTAGTTGGACTGAGAAATTGATTACCGACTAGTGGGGAGTAGTTCAAGGGCGGATCGCCAAGGAACTCCTCGCCCTCTCCCAGAAGGCCAAGACCATCCTCGAAATCGAAATCGGTGTTGTCGGTAGCGAAGAAAAGACGGTGTTGTCGGCGAGATCAACGAGAAGCTCTACACCGCTACTGAAGATGCGCTGAAGACCGTTGAGGCCCTCGATCTTGGCGAGAACGGCCGTTACTTGACCGCTCTGATCTTCGGCAACGTCCACGGTGTTTACAAGCCGGGTCACGTCAAGCTCCGTCCCGAAATCCTGGGCCTTCACCCGTCCGCGTTTAGCCCTGTTTCGTATGCGTGAAGGCGCACTTTTGTCCGGCCACACTGGTAGTTTTGCGCGCTTTCGCTGAAAGAGTGTCTTTGGTAGCGACAAACACGGGTGAAACGTGATGAGATTAGAACAGTTCGACGTAAGAAGGGTGGTCGTTATGGGCCAGGTGTGGACTTCAGTTGAAGGCATGATGATCGGCGCGGGGCTTGATCCCAAGGCCATTATCAATGAGTTACATGAGCGCGCCATCCTAGCGAAAGTCGAGTGGTATCCGTCTGCCCCGCACTTTGTGGGCGTTGACTTCGCTGTTTCTGATGGTCGTATTGGCGTTGTTCGTGACAATACGCTTTCTGAAGGTCCCACAATCGAGGATCTCGCCGAAGAACTTGCATCCCGTTTTGAAGGCGAAGTCCGTATTTCGACCGTGGTCGTGGATTATACTCCCGAAGGGGCCAGCCCGCTTGCTGACGTGTGGGATGACGACCTGGATGACGATGAGCCGGCAGAATCCTCGCGAATCGTTGAGATTGGTAATACGCCTGCGTCGTCGGTGCCGTTGCTTGCAGCGCTTGAGGGTATTGATCTTGCCGATGTAGAGGGCAATGGTGGCCAGCGCCTGCTTCTTGCTGAGCTTCCGGCTGAAAAAGCCGGTTGGAACTTCGGTGAACTGCCACTGATAACCCTGTCGAAGCAGGATGATGAGTTCCAAATTTTCCTAGTCACGGATGACCACTTGGAACACGTTGTTATTCACAACTGGGCGATGGACTCAAAGATCATTCCGGGTGCGCACAATGTGCCGACAGAGGTTGACGACGAGATCCTGGATCTCGTCGGCGATCGTCCGAATTTGAAGAAGATTGCGGACGCGGTGAACGGGTCGAACGTTGACGATCTGTACAAGTCGACGTCCCTGTTCGGTGATGACGCTGTTGTCGCTGCGGTGAAGGCGCTTGGTCTGCCCGAGTCCGTTGCGGGCTTCCTGCTGGGTCGTATTGATGCCGATGAGGTTGAAGGCGCGAAGCTCCACATGGCTCGCGGTATTTCAAACGCGATCGGTCGTAGCGTGGACATCATGCTGAAGGAACCGGATTCACCGGCTCAGCCTCTATGGGAGTCCTACCATTCAATCGCCGTCGATCGTCCGCATCTGGTGAAGTATTTTGCCGGTGCCGAGGCTATTGTCGGCACGACGTTGCTGACTCTCGCGGTGCGTGCGCAGGCTCCGCGTCGTGGTTGGATGAAGTTCGGTGGTGTGCTCGGCGGGATTCTGCTGTTTGATTCGGTGGCAGAGTTGTCGCTGTCGCGTTACCTGCGTGCAAAGGAGGACCGCTAGTATCGCTTGTGGTTGATGCCTCCTCGTGTGCTGATCGCGCCAACCGCTTATTGACGAGGCCGGGGGGGGGGGGGGGGGGGGGGGGGGGGGGGGGGGGGGGGGGGG